>NZ_JCALCE010000040.1:0-48250 GCF_059812195.1 Mycobacterium sp. NGS68
GTGTCCGCGTAATCGCGGCACGCCGAACAGCTAATTTGAAGGGGTAGACGCCATTGTCGGGCGCTGCACAGGGCCTTCGCGGACATTTGAGATCCCGCCCGAGAGCGTCAGCTCGGCGGCAGTTTCAGCACTCGGTTATTGCCGGCGTCCGCGACGTAGACATTGCCGGCGGCGTCGACAGCGACGCCTTGCGGATTGTTGAGGCCGTTGAACGGCAACGTGATTGCCGTACTCGACTCCTTGACCAGCTTCAGGACCCGATTGCCGCGGCTGTCGGTCACGTACACGTTGCCGTCGGTGTTGACCGCCACCCAGTCCGGACGACCGATCACGTAGGGCAGGACGGTATCGGCCGTCGCCGTCCGGGGCAGTTTCAGCACCCGCTCGTTATCCCGATCGATGACGAAGAGGGCGCGGTCGCCGCCAACCGCAACGGCTGAGGGGCCCGCCAATCGGCCGAACGGCAGGTAGGTCTGCTCGGTCGAATGCGTAAGCAGTTCCACCACCCGGTTGTGCGCGGCGTCGGTGACGAAGACGGCGCGGTCGGCGCGGGGGCCGCTCGAAGTGACCGCTACGCCCGTGGGCTCCCCGAGGTCGGTGAACGGCAGGACGGTCGGGCTGGTCGACCCTGCCGTCAACTCCAGCACCCGGTGCCGCCCCGGTTCGGTGACCACCACGTCGCCCGCATGGTCGACCGCCATGTCGTCGGGATGATCCAGACCGGCGAACGGCACGACAGTCTGGGTGGTCGAGCCGGCGGCCAGCTTCAGCACACGGTTGTTGCCGCTGTCGACGATGTAGACGTCGCCCTGCGCGTCGACCGCAATGCCCCTGGGTCCGTCCAGACCGGTAAACGGCAGCAGGATCTGACCCCGCGCCTTCGAATGGATCGGGAACAGGTTGATGAGCCCGACGAAAGCGGCGACGACGACGATCACGGCCGCGGCGATGCCAAAGGCGCGGCGACGATTACGCGGTGATGGCGCCGCCGGCAAAGCAATCGCGGTCTTCGGCGTTTTTGTCAGAGCCGAGACGGCGGTGAGTGCCGCCCGGGCAGCCACAGCCAGTTCTTTCGCGGTCTGGTACCGGTCGTCGAGTTCCTTGGCCATTCCACGCGCGATGACCTCGTCGAAACCGACCGGTATCGCAGGGTCGACGCTGGAGGGTTGGGGCGGCTCGCTGAACAAATGGGCGGCGGCCAATCCTTCCACGCCGCCGCCGGCGAAAGGTACGCGCCCGGTCAAACACTCGTACAGCACACAGGCCAGCGAGTACACGTCGCCGCGGGCATCGGCGACGGTCTCGAGCTTGAAGCGCTCCGGAGCCATATACGCGGGGGTCCCCGGGTTGACATTTGTGCGGGTCAAGCGAGTGCCAACTGCCTCCTGCACCAGGCCGAAGTCAATCAAGTACACAAACTCGTCGGCGACAATCAGTAGGTTCGACGGCTTCACATCACGATGCACCAGGCCCGCCTTGTGAGCTGCATCCAGTGCGGCGGCGGCCTGTTCGACAACCCGGACCGCCTTGAGCGGGCTCATTTGCCCATCGCGGCGGAGCACGGTGTTCAGGTCGATGCCGTCGATGATCGGCATCACCAGATACAGACGCCCGTCTATCTCGCCGGCGTCATATATCGGGACGATGTTCGGGCTGGCCAGTCGGCCCGCCGCATAGGCTTCGCGGCGAAACCGCTCCTCATAACCTGGCTCGCTAGCCAGTTCCGGCCGCAGCACTTTGACGGCCACGTCGCGGTCCAGCGCGGTGTCCTTGGCGCGATATACCGAGCCCATGCTGCCCTGACCGAGCAGTTCGAAGAGCCGATAGCGGCCGAACTCCACTGCGACCGCCGGACTAGCTGCTGCAGCGACGGGCGACGCGAGCGCGTCTCGTGCCGCCACGGCAAACTCGCGGGCGGTTTGATATCGGTCCTCGGGCCTCTTGGCCATGCCACGCGCAATCACTTCGTCGAATCCAGTCGGGATCGCCGGGTTAATGGCGGTCGGCTTGGGCGCCTCGCCCTCTGAATGCGCGGTGACGAATTGTTCGCGGCTGTCGCCTTTGACCGCTTGCTGCCCGGTCAGGCACTCATAGAGCACGCACGCCAGCGCGTAGATGTCGCTGCTGGTGTCGGCGGGACCGGGCCCGAAGCGCTCCGGCGCCATGTATGGCCAACTCCGAGCGGCGAGCCCGAAATCGAGCACGTACACAAGTTCGCCGGAAGCTACGAACAGATTCGACGGCTTCAGATCGCCGTGAACCAGCCCGGAATTATGGGCGGCTTCCAATGCCGCGGCAGCCTGTTCGACCAGCCGCACAGCCGACCTTGGATTCATCGGCCCGTCGCGACAGAGCAAGCTTTGGGCGTCAATGCCGTCGAGCATGGGCATCGCCAGGTAAAGCCGTCCGTCGACGTCGCCGACCTCATAGATCGGGATGATGTTTGGACTGCTCAGCCGCGCCGCAAGGGTGACGTCGTCGCGGAGTTTCTCCTGCTCTGCAGGAAGCACCCGAATG
This sequence comes from Mycobacterium sp. NGS68, assembly GCF_059812195.1. Taxonomy (NCBI): domain Bacteria; kingdom Bacillati; phylum Actinomycetota; class Actinomycetes; order Mycobacteriales; family Mycobacteriaceae; genus Mycobacterium; species Mycobacterium sp. NGS68. Next base: position 2,518 of record NZ_JCALCE010000040.1, read on the forward strand.
GCCACTTCGCGACTCATCGTCGCGTCGTAGGCCCGATAGACCGTGCCCGTGCCGCCCCATTGGAGCGTCTCGAGTAGCCGGTAGCGCCCGAAGACCTCGCCGGACGCGTCCGCTCCCACCGATCCTCCCTCCGAGCGCACGAACGGTGCCTGGATGCTACAACGCCTGCATGCGGCGCCCGAGGGCTTTGGTCCAGCTGGTCTGGCCACTACTGCGGCCGTGCGCCGGACTGGCTACAGGCCGACGAGCGGCGCGACCCTAGGGCTGCGCGGGAGGGGCCGGAGCCGCGTTGCCGTACAGGCAGTCGTGAAACTCCTGACTGCCTGGGCTGAAGTCGAAACCGCAGTTGCAATCATGGGCCTGCTTGGCGGGAAGCGAATCGCAATACGGGGTGCCGGCCGAGGCCGATGGTGCCGTCCACATAACACCAGCGGCCAAGGCCGCCGATACCGCGCCGACCGCGGCCGTCCATACTCTCGCCTTCATGAGGGGATTCCTGTTCTCTTGAGCGGCGGCCCGCTGCCGACGCTGGTTGCGGCCGTAGCAGCTACGGCACCGCGCTAGCCGAATACTAGGGCTCCCAAGGCCTGTCCGCGATTCGAAGCGCGCCCAGCAACGCAGCGGGGGCACCCCGGTCCGCGCTAGCCCGGCTCAGGCCACCGGGTCACCAACGGCGCCGCCGTCCACGGGGGCCAAGCGGCCGAGCCGACGACGAAACCGTCGTTCATCTGCGCCACGATCCGCGGGCCACGCAACGCACTGTTGTCGTAGACGGTTGCCAAGTCGGATCGCGTGATCGCGGCGGTGACGAGCGGCCAAAGGCGTTGGAAGCGTCCGCGGATCTTGCCCTCGGGCACATAGTGGCCACCGGCGGCGACGCGATGGGCAACCCGCTGCACCGCTAATTCCTCCGGGATCAGCAGCACGTGCAGGACGACGATGTAGCCCGCGGCGTGGGCGGCGTCGATCAGCTCGAGCTTCGACGGGTGGGAAAATACCGTCTCGGCGATGAACGACCGGCCGAGCTCGATCAGGCGAACCCTGGTGTCGGCGGCCACGCGCGCGGCTTCGTAGGAACGCGATGCGGGATCGTCGGGCCAGCGTTGTTTGGCGATCTCGTCGGCGTTGACGAACGCGCTGCGCGGTAACAAAGGACCCAGCGTGAGCTCGACGAACGTCGACTTGCCGGCGCCGTTGGGCCCGACGACGAGATCGAGGCGGTTCATCGAACCGGGGCGGTCACTTCCCGCGTGCGTCGGGCCGGTGTTCGACGATATCGCCGGCCTCGTTGAGAGCGACCGTGGTGATGCCGCGCCTGGCCAGCACCGCACCATAGTCCGCGCCTGAGAGCTGCTCCTGGATCGCCGCGGCGATCTCGGCGTTGAACACCACGCCCTCCTCGACGCTGAGTTCACGCAAGTCCAAGTCACCGGATAGCGCGGCCTCGACCCTGCGCCGTGCCGCCGTGTGCTGGCTGGACACGGCGCGGCCCACCCGCGCCCAGTGGTCGAGCTGCTGTTTGGCCGAGCGGCTTTGCCGCGCTCCCTCGACGGCCGCGCTTTCCACCAGATCGGGGGCGAAGCGGGTGACGCGATCAGCAGTCCCTGCCATGACGACCTCCGTGTAGCAATCTGTAACCAGCGTAGCAATATGCTACGCAAGGCCGGGATCGACCGCCTCCGCGAGCGTCGCCAGCTCCAGACCGGCCAAGAAGGGGAGTAGCCCGACGTCGGCAGCGATCGGCAGCCCGATCGCGTTGATCAGGCCCTCGAGCGGCTGGCCGTTGACCATTTGCAGCACGCCGTCCAGGAACAGGTTCACGTCATACGACGGCAACGAGACCAGCACCGCGGTCGCGATATCCGCCGTCGGGAGCAGCGTCGAGTAGGCCGTCGAGAGCGTGCTCCCCGCGATGTCCGCTATCCGTGTGCTCGCCGCCTGTATATCCGCGAGACTAGGCAGGGCCGGCGGTGCCACGGGCAGCGACGACGCCAACCCCGCGGTGTGGACGTCGTTGATCACGGCGCCGATTCCCTGGTGAATCCCGCTGACCAGCGCCGGTCCCAGCGCGACCGTGTCGCTGAGCGGCGGCAGGAATCCGAACGGCGTGGTCACGTTGGCCGGTCCGGTGGACCAGCCGTAAGCGGGATCGCCGTAGCCCCAGTTGACCAAGGGAGTCAATACGGGTTGCAGCGCGTCCGCGATCGGATTGCCGATCACCGGAATCAGCCGTACCGGCTCCAGCAGCGGCAGATTCTCCGTCGGGATCATGTAGTACGTCGTCGTGGTGGCCCCCTGCGTGGGCAGGGCGATCGCCGAATTGAGCTGCGCCGTGGTCAGCGTTTCATAGCCGGTGTGCACCGTAGCCATGCCGACCACCGCATTGAGGTCGGAGAACACGTTGATCGGGTATTGCGGAAAGTCGGCCCAGCCGTCGTATTCCAGCGTGTAGACCTTGGTCGTGAAGTCGTTGCTGGGCGCCGGGCCGAGCGTCGAAAAGCCCAACGTCGGCAGACTCAGGCCGGGAAACCGCGCGTCCCAGCCGCCATTGGGATTCATCGAGTTGCCAAGCAGCACAAAGTTTATCGGCAGTGAACTCGGCGTTCCGCCGGGATCCAGCAGCTTCATTTCGAGCGAGGCGATGTTGGCGCCCTGCGAGTAGCCCACCACGTTCACCGTGTTGCCGGCCGCGAGCTGCTGCTGGATCGCGAGGTCCAAAGCCGAAACGCCCCGGGAAATCGAGACGTCCTGCGGCAGATCCTTGACGCCGCTATCGGGGTATTCGCCCGCCGGCATAGGCAGGCCCCGGGCGAGGCCGGCAGGGAAGTTGGGCGTGACGTACCGGCGGACGATGTTGTCGACAAAGCTCTGCGGGGGTATCGGCGTTCCGCTGCCGTCCATCACGAGCGTGACGTACTGGCCGGCCAACGCGCCGACGCCGACGGCCTCGGTGCCGGCATACTCGCTGCCGGCCGCGGCCAACGTGCGAGCGAAGTCCGAGTAAGTCCCCGTCGCCCGTCCTAGCAGGGTTCGCCACTCGCCGGCGTACGCGTCGAACAGGGTCGCTATCCGCGCGGAGACCTCGTCGGCGGCGGCGGCGACCAAACCGCTTGTCCTGTCCACCGCGGCCAGGCTGGCGTCGCCAATTGTCGTGCCGATCGCGGCCACCCGCGCTGCCGCCGTCGTCATTTCCTGTGGCTGCGTGCGCACGTACGCCATGGGACCCCCTTACCGACGTGAGCAGCCTGTCACATCGGCCCCGGGCCGGTTGGCTAGCTGGCTAAGGAGTTCGACAGCGCGACGGGGAAAGCGGGCTCGCGAACCAGTGGGGCCGCGGTGAATACCGGTCCGAACACGTTGTCCACCCCGCCGGGACGGCAGAAGGCGCACAGCACAGGGGCCAGCGTGGGGTACCCGCACGCAGGACAGACGCAGGTGGTCACGGCACGGCCCTCCTAGTGGACGTCCTAATGAACAGTTGTCGAATGCTTCCCCCGGTTACCCTCCGCCAGAGACATCTAAACGGTTCTGCGGCAACGGTTGCGGCGTATATCGGAAGACCCTAAGCGGTTGTTACAACCCGGTGCTTCGTGGGAACTCGTATTCGAAGTTGGTGTCCACTCGGGACGCTGATAGGACAGGAGCGGAAAATGATCGGCACAGTAGTCCTCGCCCTCGTCGTCGGCGCGGTCATCGGCGTGGTGGCGCGTCTCGTCATGCCGGGCAAGCAGAGCATCGGCATGATCATGACGGTTCTCCTCGGCGCCCTGGGTGGCCTGATCGGGTCAGCCGCGGCAAGCCAGTTCGGCTACCACAATGCCAACGGTGGAATCGCCTGGATTCCGTTCTTCATCGGAGTGGGCGCCGCCGTGGTTCTCATCGCGATCTACGAGGCCGTCACGGGCCGCCGCACCAGGCTGCCTCACTGATCCACTAGTCAAGCACCGGGACCAGCAGCCGCGACGCCGAACGCACGGTGTTCAGGCTGCTGGTCCCGACGCTTGCGTGCCGGAAGTTCATGATCGCCGGGGTCGACGGGTCCTGGTCGTCGCTGGCGAGAACCAGGCGGATGCGGTGGCCGCTGCGGAACCGTCGCGCGTTGGGCACCAACGGGATTCGGTAGACGACGTCCTCGCCCAACGGCACCGCCTGTGGAGTGCGACACGGCAGCACCGGGGCACCGGGGCGACTGGCGGCCTCGTCTACGTCGCGCATGCTGGCGCGCAGCCAGCCCGCGGTGACGTCGGTCGTCGTGCCGTCGGGTGCCACGTCCTGCAGCGTCACGAGCCAGGCGGTGTCGATCGCCGTTGCTGAAGCGACCAGACGCAATTCGATGTCGCCCACCACGTCGACGTCGGTGTCCAGCGGTGCGCCGGTCCACGCCAGCATCGACGGAGGATCGATGGCGCTGGGCTTGACGCGGCCCAGGCCGGCGCCCAGCACCATGAGTTCGCGGCTGCCGGGTTCGCCTTCGTCTTCGCCCAAGACGCCGTCGGCGCGTAGCGCGAATTCGCGGTGCGGGGCGTCCGACGGTGGCCACGCCTGCGCGGTGCGCCACTCGTCGGCGCCGGGCAGGTAGTACCGGACGGACGGTCCGTCGAGAATCCCGGTCTCGCGGCCCTTGAGCCAATGGTCATACCACGCAAGCGCTTCGGTGTGCAGGCTCTCCCATGGCCAGGTCAAGCCGTACTGACCGAGCATGCCCATCTGCACGAATGGGTTGTCCGCCAATCCTTTCCACATCGCAAACGTCGACGGCAAATGCAGCGGCACATTCTCCCAGTCGCAACCCAGGTATACCGGTATGTCGATTTCCTTGAGCCGCGGCAACAGGTTTCGATCCTCCCACCACTCGTCGCGGACCGGCCGCCGGACGGCGGCGTCGAGCCAGAGTTCGTCCCACGGGTGCGGATCATGCGGCAGCTTGATCAATTGGCGCAGCATGGTAACCGCCGACTCGCCGTTCATGGTGGCGAACTTCTTGTGCAGCCGGGGGGTATTGAGCACGCGGCGGGCCAGGCCGACGGGCTTACTGCGCCACAGCTTGTCGCTGCGTTCGGAGGTCAGTCCGATCATCGCCAGGAACGGTGTGACGAACGACGAACTCATCAGCCCGTGGTGGCTGGCGGCCTCGAACGCATCGGCCGACGCGGCGACGGGGAAGATCGCCTTCAGGTGCGGCGGACGCTCGACGGCCGCGGCGAGCTGGGTCATCGCGAAGTAGCTGATGCCGATCATCCCGACGTTGCCGTCGCACCACGGCTGCGCGGCGACCCACTCGACGAGGTCGAAGAGGTCCCGGCGTTCCTGCGCGTCGAAGAACGTGTACGTGCCGCCGGAGCCGCAGGTGCCCCGCAGGTTGGCGATCACGTGCACGTAGCCCCGCGGCACCCAGAAATCCGTGGCGCCGGCCTCGATGAAGCCGGCCGGCGCGCCCAGGTCCTGCATCTGCCGCGGGTAGGGCGACGCGGCCAGCAGGGCGGGGAAGCGGCCCTGGGAATCGGGGCGATGGACGTCGGCCAGCAGCGTGATGCCGTCGCGCATGGTGATGGCCGCGTTGTTCTCGCGGCGGATCGCGTATTGCGGCTCGCTGAGGTTACGGAACGTCCGTCCGGTGGTCTGGGGGCCATTGAGGGTGCGCGTCGCTTGAGGCATAGTCTCACGCTACGTTGAAACTAATTTCAACGCAAGATGAAATTTTCGACGGGCCGGACGTGCGGCGCTGCCGCGGCGACGACGTCCTCTGGCGGACACTGTCCAAATGAACCTTTTGCGACGGGTCGTTCTGGTGGCGGTCGGCACTGGGCTGATCGCGCCGCCGGTCGCGGTCGGTGATCCGTCCGGACCCGCCGTACCCCCGGTCAGCGACGCGGCGCACGCGGCCGGCTTCGTCGACGTCCGCACCGTCGTGCCCGACGCCATCCTCGACCTGCGCTATGCGACGAAGAACAACTTCACGCACACGCAGCTATATCCTTCCGATGCCCGTTGCCTGGTGCACCAGTCGATGGCGCCCGGTCTCGGCGCCGCCGCGAACTCCCTGCGCGGGCAGGGGCAGGTGCTGGTGTTCTGGGACTGCTATCGCCCGCACGAAGCCCAGGTCAAGATGTTCAACGTCGTCCCGAACCCCGCCTGGGTCGCACGTCCGGGGCAGTATGCGCACAGCCACGAAGCGGGGCGTTCGGTGGATCTGACCTTCGCGTTCGCGCAGTCGCCCTGCCCGCCCGAGCGGCAAGAGGCGGGCGGGCCGTGCCTGGCCGACATGGGCACCGATTTCGACGACTTCACCTCGCGTGCAAACGCTTTCGCTACCCAGGGCGTCAGCGTGACGGCGCAGGCCAACCGCAAGCGGTTGCGCGACGCGATGGCCTACGGCGGCTTGTCGGTCTACTCCGGTGAGTGGTGGCATTTCGACGGTCCCGGCGCCGGCGTCGACCGCCCGATTCTCAACGTGCCGGTCGACTAACTGTCTCACATAGTAAGATTGCTGTCTCAATATATGGCTGCGACGCGGTAGGCTGCCGTCATGAGCGACGAACGCCGGACCGTCTACACCCATGGGCATCACGAATCGGTGCTGCGCGGTCACCGGCAACGCACCGCGGAGAACTCCGCCGCCTACCTGTTGCCGCATCTGCGTCCGGGGCTCTCGCTGCTCGACATCGGTTGCGGCCCGGGGACCATCACCGTCGACCTCGCCGACCGGGTGGCCCCCGGATCGGTGACGGCCGTCGAGCAGACCGACGCTGCGCTGAACCTGGCTCGCGCCGAAGCCCAGGCGCGCAACGTGACGAACGTGTCGTTCGTGACCTGCGACGTGCACGCGCTGGACCTTCCCGACGATTCCTTCGACGTTGTCCACGCGCATCAGGTGCTGCAGCACGTCGCCGACCCGGTGCGGGCCCTGCAAGAGATGCGACGGGTATGCGCGCCGGGCGGAATCGTCGCGGCGCGCGACGCCGACTACGCGGGTTTCGTCTGGTTCCCGCAGTTTTCGGCGCTGGATCGCTGGGCGGACCTCTACCAGCGGGCGGCCCGTGCGAACGGCGGCGAACCGAACGCGGGCCGACGGCTGCTGTCGTGGGCGCTCGCGGCCGGCTTCGAGGACGTCACGCCCACGGGCAGCATGTGGTGCTACGCGACGGCGGAGGCCCGAGCGTGGTGGGGCGGCATGTGGGCGGACCGGATTCTGCAATCGGACCTGACCCGCCAGTTGGTGGACTCCGGAATGGCCAGCGTGGCCGAGCTGGAGGAGATCTCCGCCGCGTGGCTGGACTGGGCCGCGGCGCCGGATGGTTGGTTCGCGATACCCAACGGCGAAATCTTGTGCCGCGCTTAGCGGATTTGATGGCGAGCAGACGCAAAAGCCCCCAGAACCGGGCCGTTTCGGGTGCTTTTGCGTCTGCTCGCGCTAAGGAGTCGGGAACCCGCCGCAGAGGGACTCGAACGCGTCGGCGAACTTCAGCACGGCGGCGTCGTCGAAACGCTTGCCCACGATCATCATTCCGACGGGCAGGCCGTCGAGCATGCCCGCGGGCACCGAGATCGCAGGATGGCCGGTGACGTCCGTGGGCGCGGTGTTGAACGCCTTGCCGAGCGCGCGGTCCAGCAGCGCGAGATCCGTGGGGCTGCCTTCGGGCAACGTCTCCGCCGTCCCGGGCACGGTCGGCATTACCAGCACGTCGAACTGGCGCAGCGCCGCGTCGTAGGCCGCGCGCGCGTGGGGAACCAGATTGCGCGCCTTGGCATACGACACGCCGCCGAGCCTGGTCAGGCCGTAATGGCCGGCCAGCGCCGTGGCCTTGACGGTAACGGCCAAGGCATCGGCCATGGCGGCCCGCTGTCGCGCGAAATGTGCCATGAGTTCCGGGTCATACAGCCCCTCTACACCGAACCCATAGCCGTTGCCGTCCATCATCTGATGGGTGGCACCGTCGGTGAAGACGACGTTGAACACCTGCATCGCGAATCGGTGCCAAGGCACGCTGACTTCGCTGACGGCGCAGCCGATCTCAGTGAACCGCCGCGCCGCCGACCGGACCAGCTCTTCGGCCGCCGGCAGCGCGCCGGGCTGTCCGAAACCCTCGACCAGAACCCCCACCCGCAGGCCCGCCACGTCGCCGGTGAGCGCGTTGCGGTAGTCGGCAACGGGGACGTCAGCCGCTTGGCGCGGGTCCAAGCCGTCGGGCCCGGCGAGCACGGTGAGCACGAGGGCCGCGTCGGCGACGGTGCGCGTCATCGGGCCGAGGTGGTCGATCGTGCGCTCGATCGGGAACGCGCCCGTGTAGGGCACCAGCCCGTGCGTCGGCTTCAGCCCGACGATGCCGCACAGCGACGCCGGAATCCGCACCGACCCGCCCTGATCGCCGCCCAGGGCCAACTCGACCTCACCGGACGCGACGAGCGCGGCGCTGCCGCTGGACGACCCGCCCGTCTCGCGCGCGGGATCCCACGGGTTGCGCACCGGCCCGCTGGCGGAGGTGAAGCTCGAGCCCGAGTCGCACAGGTCCTCGCACACGCTCTTGCCGGCAACGACCGCGCCCGCGTCGAGCAGTCGTTCGACGACGGTCGCGTCGCGGCCGGGGACGAACCCTTCCACCGCGCGCGACCCGTTCATCATCGGCAGCCCGGCCACCGCGATGTTGTCCTTGATCGCCACCCGCCGTCCGGCCAGCGGCCCGTCGGCGCCGGAGCAGATGTCCGCGGTCACATACCAGGCGCCGAGCGGATTGTCGTCGCCCGACGGGAATCGATACGCGCGCTCGGGCGCCGCCGGCCGCGCAACCTCGTCATACAGCCGGTCCACCTCGTCGTAGGACGTCAACGTGGCCGCGACGAGCGCCGTGTATTCCCGTCGCGCCTGCGCGTCGAGGTGGAAACCAAAATGTTCGGCCGCGGCGTCGATGTCCGCCTGCGTGGGCCTAGAAACCGCCATGCGCACCCTCCGGTCGTCGTCGACAGCAAGCGTAATGTGATGTTTGCCCAGCTCAGCGATACGGTATTGGCATTCTCTTTTTTTGCAAGTACGTTATTCAACGATGGATAATGCAGCTCAGACATCGTCGGGCATCCCGCTCGCGCCGGTCTACGGGCCGGAGGATCGCACCGAGGAGCCACCGCCGCCCGGGGAGTTTCCCTTCACCCGGGGCAACTTCGCGTCCGGGTACCGCGGCAAGCTGTGGACGTTCCGGCAGTATTCCGGTTTCGGCACCGCCGAGGAATCCAATCGCCGCTACCGCTACCTGCTGGAACAGGGTGGGACGGGGCTATCGGTCGCGCTCGACCTGCCCACCCAGTGCGGGTTCGACTCCGACGATCCCGACGTCAGCGAGGAAGTAGGGCGCGTAGGCGTGGCAGTGGACACACTGGCCGACTTCGAGGTCCTGTTCGACGGCATACCGTTGGACAAGCTGAGCACCAGCATGACGATCAACGGCACGGCGGCGATCCTGCTCGCGTTCTATGTGGCCGCGGCGGAGAAGAAGGGGATACCGCGGGCAAAGCTCACCGGCACCATCCAGAACGACATCCTCAAGGAGTATGCGTCGCGCGGGACCTGGATCTGGCCGCCGGAGCCGTCGCTGCGGCTGATCGCGGACACCATCGAGTTCTGCGCCGCCGAGGTGCCCAGATTCAACGCAATCTCGGTGGCCGGCGCACACTTTCGCGACGCCGGGGCCACTGCGGTGCAGGAAATGGCGTTCACCCTCGCCGACGGTGTCACCTATTGCGACACCGTGGTGGAACGGGGCCGCATGACTATCGACCAGTTCGCGCCGCAGATCTCGTTCTTCTTCTACACCCACGGCGACTTCTTCGAGGAGATCGCCAAATACCGTGCGGGACGCCGACGTTGGGCGACGATAGTGCGGGAGCGCTACGGCGCGAAGACGGACAAGGCAGCGATGTTCCGCTTCGGTTGTGTCTGCGGCGGCGCGTCGCTGTATGCGCCGCAGGCGCAGAACAACCTGGTGCGGGTGGCGTACGAGGCGATGGCGGCCGTACTGGGCGGCGTGCAGTCGATGTTCACCGCGGCGTGGGACGAACCGTTTGCGCTGCCCTCCGAGGAATCCACCACGCTGGCGCTGCGCACCCAACAGATCCTGGCCCACGAAACCGGTGTCGCGCGCGTCGCGGACCCCCTCGGTGGGTCCTACTTCGTCGAGTCGCTGACCGACGCCACCGAGGCGCGGATCATCGAGATCATGGACGACCTCGAGCGGCACGGCGGCATGGTCAGCGCGATCGAGGACGGCTACCTACAGGGCCTGATCGCCGACGAGGCCTTCACGATGCACCAAGAGATCGAGGCCGGCATCCGCCCGGTGGTTGGGGTCAACCGGTTTGTCTCCCAGGAGTCCGAGCCGGACATCGTGACCTACGAACTCGACGCCGAGGGCCGCGACCTGCAGCTTAAGCGGCTCGCCAAGGTCAAAGCCGAAAGGGACAGTGGCGCAGTGCAATCCACCCTGGCCGCGCTGGCCCGCAGCGCCGAGGGCACCGACAATCTCATGCACAAGCTGGTCGACTGCGCGAACGCCTATTGCACGGTCGGAGAGATGGTGTCCACGCTGAAGGCCGTGTGGGGCGAATTCCAGCAACCGGTGGTGTTCTGATGGCCGTTCGTGTGCTGGTGGCAAAGCCCGGCCTCGACGGGCATGATCGCGGCGCCAAGATCGTCGCCCGCACGTTGCGCGACGCGGGGTTCGAGGTCATCTACACCGGAATCCGGCAGCGGATCGAGGACATCGCGTCTATCGCCGTACAGGAAGACGTGGCCGTCGTCGGCCTGAGCATCCTGTCCGGCGCGCACCTGGCGCTCACCGTCCGCACGATCGATGCGTTGCGGGCCGCAGATGCCGCCGACATCGCCGTCGTTGTCGGCGGGACGATTCCGCACGCCGACGTGCCGAAGCTGCTGGCGGCCGGCGCCGCGGCGGTGTTCCCCACCGGAACCCCGCTTGACGACCTGGTGCGCGAGATCCGCGCGCTCACCGGCACCCCCGAACCAGCGCTGGAGGAACCGTGCGCGTCGGAGTGATGATCGGCGCCGAGCGCGGCGACATGGCCCGCAAGGTGGCCAAGCTGGCCTCAGACATCGAATGGGCCGAGTCCGCGGGTCTGGACACCGCGTGGATGCCGCAGGTGCCCAACGATTTCGACTGCCTGACCATGGTGTCGTTGATGGCCGCACACAGCTCGCGCATCGAGCTGGGCACCGCGGTGGTGCCGCTGCAGGCCCAGCACCCGATCGCCCTTGCCCGACAGGCACTCTCGACACACGCGGTCGCCGGTGGGCGCCTGGCGTTGGGCGTCGGGCCGTCGCACCACTGGATCATCCGCGACATGCTCGGCCTGCCGTACGAGAGGCCGGCTGCGTACACCCGCGACTACTTGGAGGTGCTCAACGCCGCCATCGCCGGCCCGGGACCCGTTGACGTCGAGAATGATTCGTTCACGGTGCACAACCCGACGGCAATCGGGGCCGATACGCCGATGCCGGTGCTGGTCGCCGCGCTGGGCCCGGTGATGCTGCAGCTCGCCGGTGAACTGGCCGACGGCACGGTGTTGTGGATGGCCGACGAGCGCGCGATCGGCGACCACATCGCGCCCAAGATCACCAAGGCCGCCGCCGACGCGGGGCGCCCCGCGCCGCGGATCGTCGCGGGTATCCCGGTATGCCTCTGTGCGGCTGGACAAGTCGATGAGGCCAAGGAGCGGGCCAATCGCATCCTGGGTGAGGCCGAGGTGTCGCCCAACTACCAGCGCCTGCTCGATCGCGGCGACGCACGCGACGTCGGCGATCTGTGCGCCGCCGGCGACTCGGAACAGATCCTGGCCCGCATGCGTCGCTTCGCCGACGCCGGCGTGACGGATCTGTCGGTGCGGCTCCTGCCGATCGGCGACAACCGCGACGAGCTCGTCGCCTCCAAACGTCGTACGCGGGAGATGATCGCCGGGCTCGCGACGGAGTTGCGGTGACATCCGATGGGCCGCTGTCGGGCATCCGGATCCTGGAGGTCGGCACCATGTTGGCCGGGCCGTACGCCACCATGTTGCTGGCCGACCTCGGCGCCGACGTCGTCAAGATCGAGCCGCCCGGCGGCGAGATCTCCCGCAGCGTGAGCGACACCTATTTCGCCAGCCTGAACCGCAACAAGTCCAGCCTGTGTTTGGACATGAATTCCGATGCGGGGCAACGACGCCTGGGTGAACTGGTGGCCGAATCGCACGCGCTGCTGGTGAACCTGAAGCCGTCGGCCATCCGGCGGCTGGGGCTCACCTACGAGGCGCTGCGACGCTGGAACGACAAGATCGTCTGCGTGGCCATCACCGGTTTCGGACTGTATGGCGGCGACGATCCGGCGTTCGACTATGTGGTTCAGGCGGCCGTCGGCACCGCCGCGCTGACGGGCGACCCGGACGGTCCGCCGGTCCTGCCCGGCTACTCCTCGGCCGACAACTCGACCGGAATGTCCGCGGCGCTGGGGCTGCTGGCCAAGATCGTCTCCGGCACGGGTGGTCAGGTTGATGTGTCGCTGCGCGACGTCATGCTGTCGCAACTCAACTACCACGCCTCGGCCTACCTCAACAGCGGCACCGAGCCGCAGCGCCGGCCGTATGGCGCCCACTCCTACTACGTTCCGGCGCAACTGTTCCCCACCTCGGACGGGTATCTGGCGCTGTTCATCACCCACGACGGTTTCTGGAAATCCTTTGCCGCCGAGGCGGGTATCGGCGGCTTCGAAACGATGGCCGAGCGTGTCACGCGCCGCGACGAGGTGCTCGCGGTCGTGACGGCGATGCTGGCGACCGACACCGCCGTCGGCTGGGAGCGGCGGCTGCGTCCGCTCGGAGTGCCGGCCGCGGCCGTCCGGACGTTGCCCGAGGCACTGGACGCAACCCCGGAAGTTGTTGTGTCAGCGGGCGATTACCGCCTCGTCGGCAGCCCGATCCACGTCGACGGCTATCAGCCGGACTACCGGCCGCCGCCGACGCTGAACGACGGGTGAGCGCCGCCTGAGCGTGCGGCTGGCCGCACGTTCGGCGTGGGCTTTAGCCGTGGTACTCGCTGGTCACTTCGAGCAGCCGCATCACCGGAGCCGGGTCCAGCTGCAGCGCGTCGGACATGTGCAGCCGGCTGGAGTTGGCACGCAAATTGTCCAGGATCGCCTGCAGGTCATCGCCTTCGAGTTCGTACAGGGCCAGGTATGGACCCTCGCCGTCGACTGGGCGCAGCCGCCGTGCCGCGACGATTCCGTCGAGCGCCACGAGTTCAGGTATGTGCACCTCGTCATACCAAGTGTTGTATTCCTGCTCGCGGTCGGGCGAACTCGGTCGAGTCTCGACGTGGATGATGCCCTTGGCCATGTAGTGCCTCTCTGCGGTTACTCGTAGTGCACCGTGATCGAAGGCGTATCGGGAACGCCCTGGCAGGTCAGAATGTATCCGTCGGCCACCTCGTCGTCCTCGAGCGCGTCGTTGATCCGCATCGTGGCGTGGCCTTCGCTGAGCCTGGCCATGCAGGTGCCGCAGTTGCCGGCCTCGCAGTTGAACGGCGGGTCCAGGCCGGCCCGTCGCGCGCTTTCCAACAGGGTTTCGCCGGGTACCAGCGCCACCGTCGCCTTTTTGCGGTCGAGATGGATCGTTACAGTGCCGCCGTTCAACGGTTCCGTCACCCGTGGAATCCCCTCGATGATTCGGGTGACCGTCACCGTGACCACCCCTCCCGTACTTGCGTTCTTCAGTATAGAGAATAGTATTCTCTCTTATCGATAGTATCTTCTCAAGCTTCTCAGGACGGGACGTGACTGCGCCGACTGCGCTCGTATGCGAGGAGCGGCGTTTCAGCCTGCCCGAACTCGTCGCGATGGCCGGGGGACTGGCCACGACGCTGACCAAACGCGGCGCTGTCGCGGGCGACCGCGTCGCGGTGATGTCCTCCAACCGACCGGAGTTCGTCGCCGCCGTGCTGGCGATCTGGCAGCTGGGCGCGGTGGCCGTGCTCATCAGCCCCGCCTGGAAGCGCGACGAGGTCGACCATGCGCTTGCGCTGACGCAACCGGCCCATGCCGTCGGTGACCACTCAGTGCTGGCGCACCTGATGCCCATGCTGCAGCTCGACGAACCGATCGCCCCCGCCGAACCTTCGGGCGGACCGCCGCCGCCGGGCGACGACGCTCTGCTGGTGTTCAGTTCCGGCACCACCGGTCTGCCCAAGGCCGTCCGGCACACGCACGCGTCGATGGACGCGGCTGTCGGACACTGGCGCGACGCGCTGCGGCTCACGGCCCGCGACCGCATCCAGGTCGCGACGCCGCCGTCGCACATCCTGGGCCTGCTCAACATCCTCACCGCGCTGCGGTGCGGCGCATGGCTGCGGCTGCACCCACGCTTCGACATCGACCGAATGCTGCGCTGTATCGAAAAGGACCGCATCACAGTCGAAATGGCCGTCGCGCCCATCGCGCTGGCCATCGCCGCGCACCCTGAGCTGGAATCCTTTGACCTCTCGTCGCTGCGGTTCATCATGTGGGGTGCCACACCGGTCAGCGCCGGCATCGCCGAGACCGTGACCAGCCGCACGGGCGTCGGCTGGGTGCCCGCCTACGGCACCACCGAGCTTCCTGTGATCTCCTGCAATCCGCTGACCGGGCCGCGCCTGGATGCCGTCGGCAAAGCGGTGCCGGGCGTGGAACTGCGCGTAGTGTCCGTGGAAACCGGTGTGCCGCTGCGCCGCGGCGAGATAGGCGAAATTCAGGCCCGGTCGAAATCCCTGATGGCCGGCTATCTTCCGGCCGAAGCAACCGCGGACGTGCTGTGCGGCGACTGGTATCGAACCGGGGACGTCGGCTGGCTGGACGACGACGGGTGGCTGCGGATCACCGACCGCCTCAAGGAGATGATCAAGGTGCGCGGCTTCCAGATCGCGCCCGCCGAGATCGAGACGGTGCTGCACGGTCATCCGGCGGTCAAAGACTGTGCGGTGTTCGGTGTTCCGGACGGGGCGAACGGCGAAGCGGTGATCGCCGCGGTCACGACCCACAGTCCGGTCGACGCCGCGGAACTCGTCGCTCGGGTGGACGCGAAACTCGCGTCCTACAAACGCCTGAGCCGCGTCGTGTTCGTGAACGATATTCCGCGCCTGCCGTCGGGTAAGGTGCTGCGCCGAGTTCTCAAGGAGCGCTATGGATGTACGTCTGACAGCTGAACAGCAGCAACTGCGCGACGCCGCCGCCAAGCTGGCCGACGACCTCGGCCCCGCGGCGGTGCAGGACCTGGCCGACGCGGGTCGAATCACGCGGCTGGACAAGCAGGTTGAGCTGGCCGGGTGGCGGTCGCTGCGGTCGGACGGGGCGTCCGGGGTCGAGGTGGCCATCGTCGTCGAGGAATTCGGGCGACGGCTGGTGGACGCGCCTTTCCTCGGGCCGGTACTGGCGGACGATCTCGCGCGCCACCTCGATACTGACGTCGGCGCCGCGACGCTCGCGGTCGACGGACTGGCCGTCGACACCCGCGGCTACCGACGGGCCCTGATGCTGTCGGGCACCACGGTCTTGGCCGCCGACGTCGGCAGTGACGGTGCCGGCGCGGACCTGACCCGGACGCGTGCGGGCATCGTCGGAACGCCGGAGCCACTGGGCGACGTGCCGGCCGACGTGGCCGACCGGTGGCGAGTCCTCGCGCTGGTCGCCACCGCCGCAGACCTGGTCGGCGCGGCCCGCGGTGCGCACGCCGTGGCCTGTGACTACGCGAAAATCCGTGAACAATATGGTCATCCGATCGGCTCGTATCAAGCGATCGCCCACCTGCTGGCCGAAAGTCTGGCACTGATCGAAGGTTCGGTGAGCGTGCTGCGGCATGCGGCGTGGGCGGTCGACGAACTCGATCCGGGCGAAGCGCTCCGGGCCGCCCAGATTGCGAAGGTCTACTGCGCCCGCGCGACCCGGACCGTATGCGAAACCGCGGTACAGGTGCACGGCGGCATCGGCAACACCTGGGAATGCCTGGTCCACTTGTATCTGCGACGGGCGCTGACGTCGACCGAGCTGTGGCCGGTCACCCTGAAGGAGGTCGGCCATGGACTTTCGTGATTCGCCGCCGGAGGCCGAATTCCGCGACCGGCTGCGGTCCTGGGTCTCGTTGCACGCCAAGGAGTTCGGTGGCTCGGGAGACGAGTACTGGGCCAAGCAGGCGGACTGGCATCGCGCCCTCTACGAAGAGGGATTCTTCGGCCTGTCGTGGCCGCGTGACTACGGCGGCTTCGAACTGCCGCCGGTGTACGACGTCATCGTCGACGAAGAACTCGCACGCGCCGGAGCGCCGCCCCGGCCGAGTGTGGGCTATCTGGTCATCGGCATCGGCCGGCACGGCAGCGACGCACTGCGGCAACGCTTTCTGCCCGGCATCATCAATGGGTCCGAACGCTGGTGCCAGGGGTTCAGCGAGCCCGGTGCGGGCTCGGATCTGGCGTCGCTGACCACCACCGCCACCCGTGACGGCGATGACTACGTGATCCACGGACACAAGATCTGGACCAGCTACTCCGACGTGGCCGACTGGTGCCTGCTGCTCGCGCGCACCGACCCCGGGGCCAAGCGGCACCGCGGGCTCTCGGCGTTCGTGCTGTCGATGAAACAGCCTGGTGTGCAACAACGTCCGCTCAAGATGATCAACGGCGTCACCAACGAATTCGGCCAGGTGTTCTTCGACGGCGCCACGGTCCCGGCCGACCGGATGGTCGGCGCCCCGGGGGACGGGTGGGCGGTGGCCATGACCGTCGTCGGCCACGAGCGCGAACCCTCCACCCTGGGCTACGCGGCCCGCTACAACAAACTCGTCCGGGAGTTGGTGGCGCGCACTGACGGTCCCGTTGACGACGAGCTGGCCTGGGCGGCCGTCCAAGCGGAGATGCTGACGCACCACGTACGCCGTCGGCTCTCCGAACAACTCGACGGCGTCTCCCACGGCCCGGAGGGCTCACTGGACAAGCTGTTGATGACCTGGGTGGAGCAGTCCGTCGGGCACGCCGCGTTGGCCGTCGGCGGAACCCGTGACCCGGACCTGCTCAGCGCCTATCTCTACAGCCGCGCCCAGAGCGTGATGGGCGGGACATCGCAGATACAGAAGAACATCATCGCCTCGCGCATCTTGGGATTGGGAGTCTGACATGTACGACATGCCAAGCGAAATCGACGTCCGCGCCGACGGGGCGCTGCGGATCATCACCCTGAACCGACCGGACGACCTCAACGCCGTCAACGACAATCTGCACGTCGGACTCGCGCGGTTGTGGCAGCGACTCACCGACGACGCCTCCGCCCGCGCCGCGGTGATCACCGGCAGCGGCAAAGCCTTCTCTGCCGGCGGGGATTTCGCGTATCTCGCCGAGCTGGCCGAAGATGCCGACCTGCGCGCCAAGACGATTCGTGACGGCCGCGAGATCGTGCTCGGCATGGCGCGCTGCCGAATCCCGGTGATTGCGGCCGTGAATGGGCCGGCGGTCGGGCTGGGCTGCAGCCTCGTCGCACTCAGCGACATCGTCTACATCGCCAGGGACGCGTTCCTCGCGGACCCGCACGTCCAGGTGGGGCTGGTGGCCGCCGACGGCGGGCCGTTGACGTGGCCGCTGCACATCAGCCTGATGCTGGCGAAGGAATATGCGTTGACGGGAACCAGGATTCGCGCCGAGCGGGCCGTCGAACTTGGCCTGGCTAACCACGTGGCCGATGATCCGTTCGCCGAGGCCGTGACCTGCGCGAAGAAGATCATGGATTTGCCCCAGCAGGCGGTGGAAAGCACCAAGCGGGTGCTTAACATTCATTTGGAACGCGCGGTGCTGGCCAGCCTGGACTATGCGCTGTCGGCCGAACACCAGTCGTTCGTGACCGAGGACTTCCGGACCATCGTCGCCAAGCTGAACGCCGGCAAGTAGGCGCTGCTCAGACAACTGAAATGGGGCCGCCTCCTTGGGAAGCGGCCCCACCTCAGGCGAAAGACCTAGCTGGAAGACCGAGCCTTCTGACGGGCCTCGGCGGCGCTGGCGGCGCCTCGCGCGGCCTCGGCCTGCGCCTCTTTCTTGGCCACGTCGCGCTGCGCCTGGGCCTTGTCCTGCTGGGCGCGGCCCTCGTTGCGAAGGCTGTCGTTGTTGATAACAATCCCAACGATTTCCTTGGCCTTACCGATAACGTCCTCGATGACGCCCTTGATGCCTGCCACAGGTCCACTGTCGGCCATAATTGCGCTCCTTTCGTCTGCAAGCGGTCCTGTCTCGCGTACCCAGTGGGAGCGCCGGGGGAACCTAACTATGGCGACCGTCACTCCAGTCCCGGCGCGCCGTCAGCCCAGCGTCACCAAGTCCGCGACCGAATCGCGAGGTAGGGGGCCTTCGGTGTACGCGGTGATCACCGATTCGTTCAGGTTGATAGCGCCGCCGTGGTTGTCCAGAAAGGCGGTGTCGGCGGCGTCGCGTCCGGTGGAGATGCGCAGCATCGTCTGCCGGGGTGCCAGGCAGGTTGCGTCAACCACCCGCCACTGCCCGTCGACCAGGGCCTCAGCGACAGCGTGGAAGTCCATCGGGTCGCAGCCTGGGGCGTACACGGCGACCAGCCGCGCGGGCACGTTGACGGCACGCAGCAGCGCGATCACCAGGTGTGCGTAATCGCGGCATACCCCGGCACCGGCCAGCAATGTGTCGGTGGCACCGTCGATCGGATCGCTGGATCCCGGTACGTAATTCAGCCGCGTGCCCACCCACGACGACACTTTCTCGAGCAATGTGACCGAATTGGTGTAGTTGCCGAACTCGGTGGCCGCGAACCCGAAGAACTTGTCGGCCTCGGCGTAACGACTGGGCCGCAGGTAGGTCGACGTGTCGAGGTCGCTGACCGGCGGTGGCTCGGCCTTGCCGGTGACCGTCGCCTCGTATTTGACCTGCAGGTCCCCCGCGCCGACCTGCGCGGTGTGGATCCGGCTGCCGTGGTCGCCGGCGATCTCGCGTAGCGATATCGGCTGACCGTCAAGGGTCGCGGTCAGCGACTCGCTGATGTCCAGTCCCGGCAGCGAGGTGACCGCGATCTGGAACTCCAACGCGGTTGGATCGGTCACGGTGACCCGCAGGTTGGCTCCAACTTCACGCTTCATGGCTGCGCCCCCCTTGTGCCTGCGTCGCAAGTTCATCGTTGAACCCAATCACAGGACGGCAATACCCGCATTCGCTGGCGTCGAACAGACCGCGTGCGCAGGCGATGCGATCAGGATCCGATGTGATCCCGGGCGGTCGATCGTTCGATCATGCCCACTACGGTCTCTCCCCGGTAGGTGTAGCGCGCGAGCGCCTGCTGCAACTGCAGCCCGCCACCGACTTCCGGCGGCATGATCATGAACGTGGACATCGCGGTGCGGCCTTCGATGTCGATGACCCGGTCGGCGGCTTCGAGCACCACCGAGACGTCCTCGTCGTCCGCCTGCAACCGGTTCAGGAAGGGCGCCTCCTTCACGCGGGCGGGCACGATCTTGCCGTCCTGAACGATGTAGCCCTCGTTGTAGGTCGGTTTGCCGTCGGCGCGGGGCGGATAGACCTGGAAGCCGAAGCCGAAACCGCTCGGGAACGCGGCCGCCTGCCACACGTGGCCCCGCAGCGGGGCCAGGCGCCGGACACCCTGTCGGCGGATCCGGTTGGCGCCGCCACGGAGTTGGTGCGTCTCGGTTCCGACGGTGATGGCACCGCTGGCGCTGCACAGCTGTTCGAAACGCCACGGGTAGCCGATCAGGTAGCCCTCCTCCTGCGTGGACAGGACGTGGCGGGCCTCCGCGCTGGTCGAGCCGTTCTCCCATGGGGGCAGGATCGGCCGAATGTCGATCTGCGCGTTGACCGCAACGCGTTCGCCCGCGGCCGACCAGGGCATCCATCCGGCCATTTGCGCGTCGGCCGTGGTGGCGACGGCGTGGCCGTCGAGCGTGAGACGAAGGTGCCGGTAGGGTTCGACGACCTCGAAGGACAGTGGCCCGGCGCCCAGGATCCGCGGCTTGCCGTCGGCGCCCAGCGGATCGTGCACGGGCCCGTTACCGAAGACGTTGAACACCCGGCCGTCGGCGAACGCGATGTTCACCTGGACGTCGTGGGTGTCCCATTGGTCTGCCACCGCCTCGACGCCGACGCGCGGCATCCCGAAAGTGCCGCTGTCGTCCCAAATCCAGGCGTTCACCGACTCTCGGGCCTCCGGGTCGTCCGGTTGTTCGGCCCAGACGTACTCCCAATCCTCGCGCAGCCCGCCGGTCAGGTCGGTCGTCATGCCTGTGCCACCCTTCCCGCCGTCATGCGCTGGATGTAGTCGGCGAACAGCGGCCGCACGGAGTCCATGTTCAAACCGAACGCGGCCGCGTCGGGATGGGTGTTCGGCAAGCGCGAGGCGGAGGCGGACTCCCACCACGTTCGCATTCCGGCTTCGAACTCCGGGGTCACCGGCTCGTCCAGCCACGCGTACAGGCGTTTGACCTCGTTGATCGGATCACTTTGCACGGCAGCAAAATCCAGGTCGAAGAAACGGTCGTCGTGGCCGGCGTCGCGGAACGCCAGCGCGCGCCGCATCCCGAGCGACCAGTGCTCGACGTTGAGCTGCCCCAGGTAGTTTCGGTCCACCGTGTTCGACGTCATCTGCCGGAACTCGGCGTAGAGATCCGCGACCGACAGGATCACCTCGGTGGGGTCGCGGTGCGTCCACACGTAGCGGGCGTCGGGGAATGCCGCGTCCAAATGCGGGAGGAACAGCAGATGGGTGGGGCACTTCAACCGCCATGGCCGGCGAGGCTGCCCCCACTGCAACAACTTCAGCGCACGCCGCTCGTAGGCGTAGGTGGGTGTGAGGTCGGCATCGACCAGCCACCGGGAGTACGTCGGAATATGTGCGAACGCTTGGAAATACTGGCTTTTGAAGTCCAGGGCCATCAGGTCCTGACATTCCTCGGGTCCCGTCGCCGTCGACGGGACCAGCGCGGCCAGGCGGGGCGCGGCGCTGTCCAACATGTCCTGCTGTGCCGCCGCGGCGGCGATCCGCGGGTCTGGCCCCGCAACGGTGGACGGCGGTGGGCAAGGCTCCCCGGCCTCCCACCGGCGCAGCGAACGCGCGTGGGGATCCTCGGCGAGCAGAAACGACAGCGCCGTCGAACCGGTGCGCGGTAGACCGAGCCCGATCAGCGGGCGCTCGATCACCTCGTCCGCTATCTCGGGGTGGCGGCGATACCAGTCCTCGATGTGCAGCCGATTCTTCAGCGACCTCAGGATCAGGTCGCGAACGATGAACTGGCCCAGGGGATTCAGATCCGCCTCGGTACGCAGGGATTCGACCAGGACCGCCAGTCCCGCGCGGAATGAATCGGCGCCGAAGTCGTGCAGACCCGTGTCCTGGCGTGCCGCGCCCAGCAAGTCGTCGACCGAGTCCATGGCGTCTCACCGGCTTTACTGCTCAGCTAATTGGTGACACCATGATGACGTGAATGACGATGGGGTGTCAATAGCGGATTCGCCCGCGGCAAGGCGCGCGCCCCGCCCCTATCGCAGCCGGGTGCGTGACCAGAAGGCTGCGGCGACGCGGGACCGGATCGTGCGTGCCGGTGTGGCGATTGTCGAAGGCCTGCCCGCGCTGGACTGGAGTGCCATGACGTTTCAGGCGGTCGCGGAAGGCGCGGGCGTAAGCAAGCGAACGGTATTCCGGCACTTCTCAACTGAACGCGAGTTGCACGACGCCGTCATGCAGCGGTTTCAGGAACGCGCCGGTGTGAGTTATAACGATGTCGGCCTGGGGGATATCGCCGCGGTGGCCCGCCGGGTCTTTGGGGCGCTGTCCTCGTTCGCCGTCTCGTCCTGGGCCATCGGTTCGGAGGACCCGACGTTCACCGCGATGGATCGTGCCCGGGGCGAGGCGCTGCGCGGCGCCGTCGCGACGGCCGCGCCGCACTGGACGGCGCGGCAGCAAACCCTGGCCGCCGGTGTGCTGGATGTGTTGTGGAACCCTCCAGCCTACGAACGGCTGGTGGCGCAGTGGGGCGCGAGTCCGTCGGACGCCACCAAGGCGATCGAATGGGCGATCGGACTCGTCGTGCGCGGTATCGAATCGGGGCCGCCGCCGCGCTGAGCCGTCGGTGCACTCAGTCGTTCCGCCGCAGGAAATCTCGCATCACGTGATCGAATCGTTCCGGCTCCTCCAGGAACGGCATGTGCGAACTCGACTCGAACAGCGCGAATTCGGAGCCGGCGATGCGCTGGTGGATCGCCCTCGCGTGCTCGGGCACGCATTGGTCGAACCTGCCCGCGATAACCAACGTCGGCAGCGCAATCTCGGCCAGTCGGTCGAATACGTCCCAGTTCCGCACCGTTCCGACGATGTGAAAGTCGCTCGGCCCGAACATGGTCTCGAAGATCTCGGCTCCCATCTGCCGGAAGGCGTCCTCGAGCTCGTCGGGCCAGGGGGAGAGGCGGCACAGGTACGTCTCGTTCCAGGTGCGGATCGCGGCCTGGTATTCGGCTGCCGCGGTCGTGCCGGCGGTCTCGTGGCGGTCGATCGCGGCCTGGGTCGACGCCTCGAGCCCGGACTTCAAGCGCGCCACCATGTCCGAGAACTGCGGTATGGAGGCGATCGTGTTCGAGAGGACGAGGGTCGCCGCCGTCGGCGCGGTGTCCAGGGCGTACTGCATAGCCAGCATCCCGCCCCACGAATTGCCGAAGACGTGACAGCCCTGCAGGTCGAGTGTCCTTACCACCGAATCCATTTCGGCCACCGAACGATCCATCGTCCACAGTGTCGCATCGGACGGCCGTTCGGATTTCCCGCAGCCCAATTGGTCCCAGAAGATGACTTCCCGCTCGTCGGCCAGGCGTGCGAGGGAGGCGATGTAGTCATGCGGCAGACCCGGACCGCCGTGAACCGTGAGCAGTGGCCGGCCCGCACCGCCGCCGACCCGTGTGAACCACACGTTCCCGCCTGGGACCGCGATCGTTCCCTCCAACCCAGTGCCTCCCGATTCTCTCCGCGAGCAGACGCAGAATCGCACGACTCGGCGCCGTTGTGTGCGATTCTGCGTCTGCTCGCGGGTCAAGGCGCCCGCCGACCCTCCTTGCAACTCGTACTCTCAGAATGAGAGAATACTGTTCTCATGAATGTGCGGTCGGCTTTCTAGCCCCGCCTATGCTTGTCGAAGTGCTCGCTGAAGTGGAGAAGACCTGTGCCTGAAGCCGTCATCGTGTCCGCGCTGCGTACGCCGATCGGAACCGCCCGCAAGGGAACGCTGCGCGACACCACCGCGTTCGACCTCGCCAATCACGTGGTCACCGAGGCCGCGATGGATCTGGATCCGGCGCTGGTCGACGACGTGATCCTGGGCGAAGGCCTGTATGGCGGCGGGGTCGTCGCCCGGCATGCGGCTCTGACCGCGGGCCTGCCCACGGTGCCCGGGCTGGCCAACAACCGGCACTGCGCGGCCGGCCAGGCGGCGGTGCAGAGCGCGGCGGCAAGTGTGCGCGCCGGGATGGATCAGCTCATCATCGCGGGCGGGGTGAACTCGGCCTCCACTTCGCCGCGGTCGCGGATTCAGGTGGACGGTGAATGGGTCGACTGGTTTCCGCCGACGCATCCCGACCGGCCCGACGCGCCCAACATGGACATGTCGATCACCGTGGGCTGGAACGCGGCCGTCGCCGCCGGCGTGAGCCGCGAGGAGATGGATGCGTGGGCGCTGCGATCGCACCGCAATGCGATCGCAGCGATCGACGAGGGCCGCTTCGTCGACGAGATCGTCCCCATCGCGACGCCGCACGGCATGTTCTCGGTCGACGAGCACCCGCGGCGGGACACCAGCATGGAGAGGTTGGCCGCCCTCAAGCCGCTGCATCCGGAGATCGAAGGCTTTTCCATCACCGCCGGCAACGCCTGCGGTGCGAACGACGGTGCCGCCGTGCTGACTATCGCGAGTGACGAGCTGGGCCTGCCCGCGCTGGCGCGGGTGGTGTCGTGGGCGTCGGTGGGGGTGGACCCGGCGTCGACCGGCCTGGCACCAGTCAGCGCGATCCCGAAAGCCCTTGCCCGGGGCGGGCTGTCGGTCTCTGACGTGGACCTGTTCGAGATCAACGAGGCGTTCGCGGCGATGTGCGTGGCCACCGTGAAGTTGCTCGAGCTGGATCCGGACAAGGTCAACGTCAGCGGCAGCGGCTGCTCGCTGGGGCACCCGGTCGCGGCGACCGGCGCCCGGATGCTGGTCACCCTGGTGTACGAATTGCGGCGCCGCGGCGGCGGCATCGGGGTCGCGGCGATGTGCGCGGGTGGTGGCATGGGCTCTGCGACCGTCATCGAGGTCCCGGCGCCTTAGTCGCGACCTGGGCGCGAATGGGACGCCAATGGACATAGCCGATCTGATTGCGGGCGCGCGCAACGGATCTCCGCGCGCCGCGGGTCGGCTGCTCAGCCTGGTCGAGGGTGACCGGCGCGCCGAGGTGCTGACGAGCATCGGCGCCCAGCCGGAAACCGGCGCGCGTGCGGTCCGCGTCATCGGCATCACCGGTCCGCCGGGCGCGGGCAAGTCGACGACAATCGCGGCCCTCGTCGGCGCGCACCGGGAGCGCGGCTGCCGGGTGGCCGTGCTTGCCGTCGACCCGTCGTCGCCGTTCAGTGGGGGCGCGCTGCTGGGCGACCGGATCCGAATGGCCGCTCATATCAACGACTCCGACGTCCTCATTCGTTCGGTGGCGAGCCGTGGCCATATCGGCGGCCTGGCCGCGGCGGTCCCGGCCGCGATCCGGCTGCTGGGTGCGATCGGTTACGACGTGATCCTGTTGGAGACCGTGGGGGTGGGGCAGTCGGAGATCGAGATCGCCGCCGTCGCGGATCCGACGGTGGTGATCCTCAATCCCGGTGCGGGAGACGCGGTTCAGGCCGCCAAGGCCGGCGTGCTCGAAGTGGCCGACATCGTGGTCGTCAACAAGGCCGACCGGGACGGCGCCGAACAGACCGTGCGGGATCTGCGGGCGGAGACCAAAGCCCCGATCGTCAGCCTGATCGCCGCCCGCGGGGAGGGCGTCGCGGATCTGATGACCGCGATCGACGACCATCACCGTGCCGACAGCCGCGCCCGCCGGATCGCCCGCGCCCGCGCACAGATCCTGTCCCTGGCGCAGACCCGGCTGCGCACCAGCCCCAGCCTCGACGGGCTCGCCGAGGCGGTGGTCGACGGCAGCGACGATCCCTACACCGCCGCCGAACGCCTGATTTCCGGTGGCGAGCAGACGTAAAAGCCCCCGCACGCCGGGCGTGTCGGGGGCTTTTGCGTCTGCTCGCGCAACCTAGTCCTCGACGGACTTCCCGGTCGCGGCGGCATGGCCCGCACGGAAACCGAAAACCATTGCCGGGCCGATGGTTCCACCGGCGCCGCCGTAGGCCCGGCCCGTCACGCCGCCCATCGCGTTACCCGCGGCGAACAGACCCGTTATCGGCTCACCGCTGACATGGAGCACGCGGCCGTCCCGGTCGGTGCGCGGGCCGCCCTTGGTCCCCATTGCGCCGACGCGCACCGGGACCGCATAGTACGGCGCGGTATCGATCGGGCCGAGCGTCCTGCCGACCAGGGTGGTCGCCTGGTCGTCGCCCCAGTATCCGTCGTATGCGCTTGCGCCCCGGCCGAACTCGGGATCCGAACCGGCCGCGACATGACGATTCCAGGCCTCGATTGTGCGCGCCAAACCGTCGGCGTCGATGCCGGTCTTGGCGCCGAGCTCGGCAAGGTCGGCGGATTCGCAGAACCAGTCCGGGACGGGTTCGCCCGGGGCGATACCCAAAAATCCATAACGTTGCAGGTGCACCGAATCGAACACGATCCAACCGGCGTCATTGACGTATCCGCCCCGCGGGTCCAGGTAGTGAAAGGCGCCGGCCATCGAGTTGTAGTCGCAGGCCTCGTTGACGAACCGGCGTCCCGCCCGGTTGACCATGATGCTTCGCGGACGCGTTCGTTCCAGCCGCACACTGCGGCTGCGCTGCTTGCCCCCGATCGTGTCGCCCGGGATCTGCACGATCGGCACCCACCACGCTTCGCCCATGTTCGCCAGGTCGGCACCTTGGGCCATCGCCATGCGCAGGCCGTCGCCGGTGTTGTTCGGCGGCGACACCGCGCCGTGCATCGGGCCGCGCAGAAACGCCTGCACCAGAACCGGATCCCACTCGAAGCCGCCGGTGCCCAGGATGACGCCGCGGCGCGCACGCACCCGTCCGGACGGACCGTCGACCCGCACGCCGACGACCTCCACGTCCTTCACGATCAGCTCCTCGGCGCGCACGTTCGTGCGCGGTGTCACCCCGAGATCCAGCAGGCCCTTCAGTAACCCGGCGATCAGCGCGGTGCCGGCCACGCAGAGATCGCCCGCCTGCTCGTCGACGTCGGCATGCAGTCGCGCACGGGTTTCGGCGTCGAAGCCCACGTTGGACCAGTCCGGCGGGAACGACGTGATGCGCCCGGCCCATTCGCCAAGTTGACTGAGGTCGAAGGGAACTGCGCTGAGCGACCGGCCGCCGCTCGGTTGTCCGCCCGGCAGCTCGGGCTGGTAGTCCGGAAAGCCGGGGGCGATCTCGAACCGCAGACCGCTGTGCTTCTCCACGAAGTCGAGCATTGCCGGGCCGGTGTGGACGAAGGTTTCGACCAGCGCGTCGTCCATCGAGTCGTACGACTGGGCACGCAGGTACCGCAGCGCGTCGTCGATCGTCAATTCGCGCTCGGCACAACGGTTATGGGCGGGGATCCAGGCTATTCCGCCCGATACCGCGGTGGTTCCGCCGACGGTCGGGGCCTTCTCGAACACCGCGACCGACGCGCCGGCAACGGCCGCCGTCAGCGCGGCGGTGAGCGCGGCGCCACCGCTGCCGAGTACGACGACGTCGACCTCGTGGTCCCAAGACATGGATTGCCATCCCTTCAGCTGAGCAGCGCGGACAACTGTTTCGCGGCTTTGACCACCGCGTCCTTTCCGCGCAGCACGACGTCTTCGCGGTGGGAAATGAGGTTGATGCAGGTTGGCGGTGACGGCGCCCGGCGGTGTACCGGCACAGCCAGGCCGTACGTATTGGGTTCGATCTCACCGTGTGTCATCACCCAGCCGCGTTCGCGCGCCCGCGCCACGAGTTCGCGTTCCCCCGGTCGCGACGGCATGCTCGCCAGTAGCGCGATCCCGGCGGCGCCGCGGTCCAGCGGATACCGGCTGCCCTCGTGGAACGAAAGTTGGTACGCCACATGGGTTGGCACGATCACCGCGATAGCCACCTGTTGATCGCCCTCGGCGACCAGCAGCGAGACGGTGGTGCCGAGTTCGTCGGCCAGCGCGCGCAGCGTGGGCAGGCTCAGTTGGCGCACGTTGTGGTCGAACGACGCACCCAGCACCGCGAGCCCGGAGGCCGGCCGGTAGCGGCCATCCTCTCCCTTGGCGACCAGACGGAACTGCGCCAAAGTCGTCAGCAACCGGTAGGCGATGGTCCGGTGCACGCCGACCTGGTCGGCGAGCTCCTGCACGGTCATCCCGGTTGCCGAAGCCGCGACGATCTGCAGTGCCGTCAGTCCCCGGGCCAGGGTCTGCGAACCCGCAACACTCTCCGTCACGGTCTTGACAGACCCCGACTTGCGGGCGAAGCTCTATATATAACGCACATTAGCGTGCGATATTAGCACACAATCAGGGCCGGAAACGAGACCTGAATTTCAGCAGGCGAGCACCCAGAGAGGAACCGTGCCGGAGTTCGAGAGCATCTGGAGCGACCTGCAAGGCGTCGCGTTTTCGCAGGGCTACCTGACCGCGGGGGGAGTCCGGACCCGCTACCTGCGCGCAGGGGATCCCGCGAACCCGGTGCTGATGCTGCTGCACGGGTCCGGCGGCCACGCCGAGGCCTACGTCCGCAATCTGGCGGCGCACGCCGAGTATTTCTGGACCTGGTCGATCGACATGCTAGGTCACGGGTATACCGACAAGCCGGGGCATCCACTCGAAATCGGCCACTACGTCGAGCATCTGATGACCTTCCTGCGCACCATCGGCGCCGACCGCGCCAGCATCAGCGGTGAATCGCTCGGCGGCTGGGTGGCCGCCCGCGCCGCCATCGACCACCCCGACGTGGTCGACCGGCTCGTCCTCAACACCGCCGGGGGCTCGCAGGCCGACCCCGCGGTGATGCAACGGATCATCACGCTGTCGATGGCGGCCGCCGAGAACCCGACCTGGGAAACGGTTGCGGCGCGGATCAAGTGGTTGATGGCGGACAAGTCCAAGGATTACGACGACCTGGTGGCCAGCCGCCAGCGGATCTACCGGCAGCCCGGATTCGTCGCCGCCATGAGCGACATCATGGCGTTGCAGGATCCCGAGATCCGGGCGCGAAACATCCTCGGCCCGACCGAGTATGGGTCGATCACCGCGCCCACGCTGGTGCTGTGGACCAGTGACGACCCGACCGCCGACGTGGCCGAGGGCCGCCGCATGGCTTCGATGATTCCCGGCGCGCGGTTCGAGGTGATGCCGGGTTGTGGCCACTGGCCGCAATACGAGGACGCAAAGACCTTCAACCGCCTGCACCTCGACTTCCTGCTAGGGCGTTGATGGGACGGAGCGGGCCGGACATCCCTGACGTCGACGTTCTCGTGGTCGGCGCGGGTCCGGTCGGACTCACCTTGGCCAATATTCTTGGCCTGCAGGGGGTAACGACGCTCGTCGTCGACGAACGGTCGACGCTGATCGACTATCCGCGCGGGGTCGGGCTGGACGACGAGGCGTTGCGTACCTTCCAGTCGATCGGTCTGGTCGACCGCGTACTGCCGCACACCGTGCCCAACCAGATCCTGCGCTTCTACGACGCCCAGCGGCGAATCCTCGCCGAAATGGCGCCGCCCGACGCGCGTTTCGGCTGGCCCAAGCGCAACGGGTTCGTGCAGCCACTCGTCGACGCCGAACTACTCCGCGGCCTCGACAGATTCGAACATGTCACGGTCTGGTGGGACCGTCCGATGACGTCGTGCGAGCAGGGCGCTGACGAGGTGACCGTGCAGCTCGGTGGCGCCGGCGACCCCGCCCGCGTGTGCGCGCGCTACGTCGTCGGCTGCGACGGCGGTCGCAGCATGACCCGCCGGATGATGGGCGTCTCCTTCGACGGCACGACGTCGTCGACGCGCTGGTTGGTCGTCGACATCGCCAACGATCCGCTGGGCCACCCCAACAGCGAGGTGGGCGCGGACCCCGAGCGCCCGTATGCGTCGATTTCGATCGCGCACGGTATTCGGCGCTTCGAGTTCATGATTCACGCCGACGAGACCGACGAGCAGGCCGAGGATCCCGCCTTCCTGACCCGGATGCTGGCGCGTATGGTGCCGCATCCCGACCGGGTCGACGTGATCCGCCGCCGCGTCTATACCCACCATTCGCGGATCGCCGGCGCGTTCCGCAACGGCCGGCTGTTGCTCGCCGGTGATGCGGCGCACCTGATGCCGGTCTGGCAGGGGCAGGGCTACAACAGTGGCATTCGGGACGCGGCCAACCTGGGCTGGAAGCTGGCGGCGGTGGTGACCGGTCGCGCGGACGCCCAATTGCTCGACACCTACGACATGGAGCGGCGCAAGCACGCCAGGGCGATGATAGACCTGTCCACGATGGTCGGCCGCGTCATCTCGCCGACCAACCGCCGGGTGGCCGGGGCACGGGACGTGCTGATCCGATCCGCGTCGATTGTCCCGTCGCTCAAGCGGTATGTGCTGGAGATGCGGTTCAAGCCGATGCCGCGCTACGAGCACGGGGCCGTCGTGCACGACGAGCCGCGCCGCGAGGGCTCACCGGTGGGCACCTTGTTCGTGCAGCCGCGCGTCGACACTCGGACGCAGCGCGATGTGCTCCTCGACGAGGTGCTGGGCGACTGGTTCGCGGTGCTGTGCTGGAACAACAACCCCCGCAAGATCCTTGGCGAGACGGCATTCGCGAAGTGGAAGGCGCTGGGGGCGCGCTTTGTCGCGCTGCGCCCGCTGACCCAGCTGCACTGGACCGGTCACGAGACGCCCGAAGACCCCGACGTGGTGATCGTGGGGGATCGCTCCGGCGGCCTGAAGGGCTGGTTCGACGGTCACCGAGAATCGGTGCTGTTCCTACGCCCGGATCGCTGCATCGCGGGCGCCTGCATCGCCCAGCTCGCCCCCGAGCTGAGCGCGTCACTGATCGACACCCTCACCCTCACGCCGGAGGGGGGTGATTTGCCAAGTGCCACTGGCTCTGTGCTGTATGTCCCACAGCCCGCTGCTGAATCTACCGGGGCCGTCGCGGGACCTGCTTGACGACGTCGAAGCCGCGATCGCGCAGGCGCGCGAATTCGTCGGTGACTACGACCCCGAGCTCGTGGTCATCTTCGCCCCGGACCACTACAACGGCTTCTTCTACAAGGTCATGCCGCCGTTCTGTATTGGCATGCACGCCAGCGGAATTAGCGACTACGGCACCCACCTCGGCCCGCTGGACGTCCCGGAGGACGCCGCGACCGACTGCGCGAAGGCCATCCTCGGCGCCGGCGTCGACATCGCCGTATCGGCGGGCATGGACGTCGACCACGGCACCGTGCAGCCGTTGGAGAAGCTGTTCGGCGACGCCACGTCTCGCCCGGTAATCCCGATCTTCGTCAACGCGATCGCGGCGCCACTGGGCCCACTGAGCCGCTGCCGGGCGTTGGGAACGGCGGCAGGCAACTACCTTGCGAGCCTGGACAAGCGGGTGTTGGTGATCGGATCCGGCGGGCTGTCGCACAGTCCACCGGTGCCGACGCTGGATACGGCCGGTCCCGCGGTCCGGCAGCGGATCGTGCACGGCGAACCCATGACGACCGAGCAACGCCAGGCCAGGCAGACCGCCGTGATCAACGCGGCCAAAAGCTTTGCCGCGGGGGAGAGCACGCTTCAGGCCCTCAACCCGATGTGGGACCACCACTTCCTGGAGATCGTCGACGCCGGCCGGCTCGACGAGTTCGACCAGTGGTCGAACTCTTTCGTGCTCCACGAGGGCGGCACCTCGGCGCACGAAATCAGGACGTGGGTGGCCGCTTTCGCCGCTCTGGCCGCCGCCGGGCCGTATCAGACAACTCAGCGCTACTACAAGCCGGCCGCCGAGCTGATCGCCGGCTTCGCCATCAGAACGGCCGTGCCGCAATGATCGCCGAAGGTTTCGATCACGTCGTCGATGTCCTGGTCGTCGGCTCGGGCGGCGGCGGCATGACGGCCGCGCTAACGGCCGATGCCTCCGGCCTCGAGGCGCTGGTGGTCGAAAAGTCCGCCCAATTCGGCGGTTCCACCGCGCTCTCGGGCGGCGGCATCTGGGTGCCCGGGGCGCCGGCGCAGCGCAGGGAGGGATACGTCCCGTCCCCCGACGGCGTGGTCGAATACCTGCGCCAGATCACCGACGGTCTGGTCAGCGACGCCCGACTCCGCCAGTACGTCGAATCGGCCCCCAAGATGCTGGAATTCCTGGAGGGGCTCTCCGGCTGGCTCGAGTTCGTCTGGAAGCCGGGCTATGCCGACTATTACCCGGAGCTACCGGGTGGATCCGAACTCGGCAGCACCATCAACGTGCCGCCGATCGACCTGCGCAAACTGGGTCCCGACGAACGAAACCTGCTGAAGCCGTTGGCCCTGGCGCCGCGGGGAATATGGCTGGGGCCCAAAGAGCTTCGTTCCTTCTACCGCATCAGGCAATCGTGGGCCGGCAAGGGTGTCCTGCTGAAGCTGATCGCGCGGATGGTCAGGGCGAGGGCGTTCAACGAGCGGATGGCGGCGATCGGGCAATCGCTGGTGGCGCGACTGAGCCTGGCGCTACGGGAACGCGGCATCCCGCTCTGGCTGAACACACCGATGACCGAATTGCTCACCGCCGACGACGGATCGGTGATCGGCGCCGTGGTCGAGCGCGATGGTGTGGAGCGGCGGATCGGCGCACGCCTCGGCGTCGTTCTCGCCTCCGGGGGCTTCGACCACGACCTCGCGTGGCGCAAGGAGCAGCTGCCGGTTGTCGAGCAGGACTGGAGCTTCGGCAACCCGGCGTCCACCGGAGACGGCATCCGCGCGGGCCAAAAAGTCGGCGCCGCGACCGACCTGCTCGACGAGGCGTGGTGGTTCCCGGCGATCCAATGGCCGGACGGGCGAATGCAATTCATGCTCAACGAACGGATGATGCCGGCCCAGTTCATCGTCAACGGCGACGGCAAGCGCTTCATCAACGAGGCGGCGCCCTACATGGACTTCGGGCACGCGATGATCGACGGCCAGAGGTCCGGGGTCACCCACATCCCCTGCTGGCTGATCACCGATCACCGGTCCTGGAACCGCTACGTCATCGGCGGCCACCTGCCAATCCCCAAGATCCCCGGTGCGCCGGTGCCCACCGGCCGCAAGGTCCCGCGCGCCTGGCTGGAGTCCGGCGTCGTCAAGGCGGCAGCGAGCTGGGACGAGATGGCAGCCAAGATCGGCGTACCGGCGCAGCAGCTTTCCGAAACCGCGCGCCGTTTCAACGACCTGGCCCGCAGCGGGCACGACGACGATTTCAACCGCGGCGACAGCGTCTACGACAACTACTACGGTGACCCGACGCTGCCCAACCCCAACCTGTATCCGCTCGGGGATCCGCCGTATTACGCGTTCCGCGTCGTCCTCGGCGATCTGGGGACATCGGGTGGTCTGTTGACCGACGAGTACGCCCGGGTGCTGCGCCCCGACAACACCGTCGTCACGGGTCTGTACGCGGTGGGCAACACGTCGGCGCCGGTGATGGGCCGCAGTTACGCCGGCGCCGGAGCGACCATCGGCCCGGCCATGACGTTCGGCTTCGTCGCGGCCACACACATTTCCGAGCAGGCCGCACAGGTGCACGACCAGACCCTTGATTCCCATGGGAGGTATTGATGAAGATTTCGCTGTTCTACGAGTTCGCCCTGCCCCGGCCGTGGGCGCCGGACGACGAACACCTCATGCTGCAGGACTGCCTGGACGAGGTCGAGGCGGCCGACAAGGCGGGCTTTTCCACCGTCTGGCTGACCGAACACCACTTCCTCGAGGAGTACTGTCATTCCACCGCGCCCGAGATGTTCCTGGCCGCGGCGAGCCAACGCACCAAGAACATCCGGCTGGGCTTCGGGATCATGCACCTGCCGCCCGCGGTGAATCACCCCGCGCGCGTCGCCGAACGCATCGCCACCCTGGACCTGATCTCCAACGGCCGCGTCGAGTTCGGTACCGGCGAATCGTCGTCCGTTGGTGAATTGGGCGGATTCAATATCGATCCCGCCGACAAGCGCGCGCAGTGGGAAGAGGCGCTCGAGGTCGCGATCCGCTGCATGATCGAGGAGCCCTTCACCGGCTTCAAGGGCGAGCACGTCCAGATGCCGGCCCGCAACGTGATTCCCAAACCGCTGCAGAAGCCGCACCCGCCGGTCTGGGTTGCCTGCACCCGCCCGGCAAGCGTGCAGATGGCGGCCCAAAAGGCCATCGGCGCCTTGAGTTTCGCCTACACCGGCCCAGGGCCGCTGACCGAACGGGTCAACGGTTACTACAAGGAGTTCGAAGAGAACGGCGTCCCGGTCACCCCCGCGATCAACCCGAACATCCTTGCCATCGGCGGTGACCTGTCGATGATGGTCGCCAAGACCGACGAACAGGCACTCGAGCGCCTCGGGCAGGGTGGCGGATTTTTCTCGTTCGGGATCATGCACTACTACATGACCGGCGTGCACACCCCGGGGCGGACCGGCGTGTGGCAACGCTATCTCGAAGAGGTGGACAAGGACCCGACGCTGGCCTACGGTCCCGGGCGCGGCGCGATCGGCTCTCCCGCCACCGTGCGCGAGTTCCTGCGCGGCTATGAGGAGAGCGGGGTCGACGAGATCATCCTGCTGCTCAACCCGCGCAGCCACGAGGGCACGATGGAATCCATCGAGCTGATGGGCAAGGAGGTGCTGCCCGAGTTCATCGAACGCGACGCAAAAGCAGTGGCCGACAAGGCCGCCCGGCTAGCGCCCGTCATCGAGAAGGTCGAGGCCCGGCGGCCGGAATCGACAGCACCGCAGTTCGACGAAAGCTACTCGTTCGGTGGCCTGCCAACCGGTCGTGGTGGCAAGTTCACCGCCAGCGAGATCCCCGAAGCCATGGCGGAAATCAACGAGGGCCGCGTTCAGGCGGCGCAGCGCGCCAAGGAGGAGCAGCAGCGCAAGTGAGCGCGATCGAAGAGCTGTGGCGCTACGACGGCCGCCGCGCGGTGGTCACCGGGTGCTCGTCGGGCATCGGTGAACACGTGGTGCGGCAGCTCACCGAGCTCGGCGCGGACGTCATCGGGCTGGACAAGCACCGACCCTCCTTTGATGCCAGCGACTTTCACCAAATCGACCTCGCCGACGAAGGCTCGATCGAGCGTGCGGCCGCCGCCGTCGGTGGGCCCGTCGACGCGTTGTTCAACGTCGCCGGGGTGTCCTCAGGGATCGGCGATCCGCTGCTCGTCGTTACCATCAACTTCCTCGGCACTAGGCATTTCACGGAGGCGCTGATCCCGAGCATGCGTCCCGGATCGTCGATCGTCAGCGTGTCCTCGCTCGCCGCGTCCGGATACCGGGAGCATCTGCGGGCGGTGGCCCCGCTGCTGAATACCGCGACGATGCGAGAGGGTATCGACTGGTGTCAATGCCATCCCGATGACCTGACCGGTGGCGGCTACCAATTCGCCAAAGAGGCGCTCATCCTTTACAGCATGCGCAGCGTCGCGCGCCTCGGCGCGCGCGGCATCAGGATCAACTGCACCGGGCCGGGGGTCACCGAAACCCCGATACTCGACCAGCTTAGGACGGCCTACGGGCAGGGGTTTCTCGACGACATCCCCAAGCCGCTGGGCCGCGTTTCACAACCCGCGGAACAGGCCGCGGTACTGACGTTCCTGAACAGCCCTGCGGCCAGCTATATTTCGGGGCAGGTGTTGTGGGTCGACGGTGGAAACATCGCCGCCGCGATCACCCGGGAACTAGAGGAAGGGTAGGCGCCGTGGCCGGCTTGACCGACTTCCGACGGGTCGCTCGCGAGGTTTCCAACTGGGGGCGCTGGGGCGACGACGACGAACTCGGCACGCTGAACTTCATCACCGCCGACAAGGTCGTTCAGGCCGCGAGCCTGGTCCGGCACGGGAAGGTGTTCGCGCTCGGTGTCGACTTCGGCGCGTCGGGCCCGCAGGGCGCCTTCGAATTTCGGCACAACCCGGTGCATGTCATGACGATCGACGGTGGCGACGTCAACACGCTGGCCCAGTACGGGCCCGGATGGGCGGCTAATCCGGTGGCGCAACAGCTGAGCCAGTACATGGCGGACAATCCGTTCCGCTTCAACGACGACATGATCATCATGCCGTTGCAGGCGGCCAGCCAATGGGATGCGCTGTCCCACGTCTACTACGACGACCAGCTGTACAACGGCTTTCCGGCGGCTTCGGTGACCAGCATGGGCGCCTACCACTGCGGGATCGACAAGGTGGACGGCAAGGGCATCACCTCCCGCGGCGTGCTGTTGGACCTGGTTCGCCATCGCGGTGCGGACGTCTTTCTCAAACCTGGCAACCCGATCACGCCCGAAGAGCTCGATGACGTCGTTCGCGCGCAGGGGGTTACCATCGGTCGCGGCGACATCGTGCTGATCCGAACCGGTTGGTGGACCAGGTTTGCCATGACGGGCAAC
Source organism: Mycobacterium sp. NGS68 (assembly GCF_059812195.1). Taxonomy (NCBI): domain Bacteria; kingdom Bacillati; phylum Actinomycetota; class Actinomycetes; order Mycobacteriales; family Mycobacteriaceae; genus Mycobacterium; species Mycobacterium sp. NGS68. Next base: position 38,266 of record NZ_JCALCE010000040.1, read on the forward strand.
AAGATGGAGGGCTACTCCGGACTGGACTGGCGCTGCGCCTCGTGGCTGCATGACCACGAAGTGGCGGCGGTCGCCGCCGACAATCTTCAGGTCGAGGACCTGGTGTCCGGAGTCGACGGAATCTTTCTGCCCCTGCATCTTCTGTGCCTGCGTGACATGGGGCTGTTATTCGGTGAGTACTGGGACCTCGGCCCGCTGGCGGAGGACTGTGCGGCCGACGGCGTCTACGAGTTCCAGCTCGTCGCACCGCCGTTGAGAGTCGTTGGCGCCGTTGGCTCGCCGGTCAACCCGATCGCAATCAAGTGATCGCCGTCTATCGCAGGACCACGACGGTCGACGGCCTCGCCACCAGCTATCTGGAGGGCGGCGAGGGTGACCCCGTGGTGCTGCTGCATGGCGGCGAGTTCGGGGCCAGCGCCGCGCTCGGCTGGGAACGTAACATCGCCGCGCTCGCCCGGCATTACCGGGTGCTGGCGCCCGACCAACTCGGGTTCGGCGAATCGGCGAAGGTCATCGACTTCGTCGACGGCCGTGGGATGCGCATACGGCACGTCGCGCGCTTCTGCGAGCAGCTCGGCATCGCCTCGGCGCACTTCGTCGGCAACTCCATGGGCGCGATCAACCTGCTCGCCGATGCCACCTCAGATGCGCCGCTGCTGCCGGTGCGCAGCCTGGTGATCATCTGCGGCGGCGGAGAAATCCAGCAGAACAAGCACTTTGAGGCGCTTCAGCAGTACGACGCGACCGTGGGCGCCATGCGCCGCATCGTCGAGGCGTTGTTCTACGACGCCAGCTATCCGGCCGACGAGAAGTATGTCCGGCGCCGCTACGAGTCGAGCACCGCACCCGGAGCGTGGGAGGCGGTGGCCGCGGCCCGTTTTCGGCGTCCGGGCGCTCCTGCGCCGTCGGCGCCGTCGGCGGCCAGGCCCTATGAGCGCATCAAAGTGCCGACACTCGTCGTCGAAGGAAAGAACGACAAGCTCCTGCCCGCGGGTTGGGCCGCCCAGCTCGCGGGGCAGATCGACGGTGCGCTCTCGACCGTGGTCGACGGAGCCGGGCACTGCCCGCAGATCGAGCAGCCGGACACCGTCAACAACCTGTTGCTCAAATTCCTGAGCCGCTGAACAGCGTCTCATCCATCGGGAAAGCGCCGGCCGCCGCGTCACCGCGGCAAGTACGTTCGCGTCGGCAGATGGATGAAGCACGGCAGAAGGAGCAGCCCATGGCCGTAATCGACCCCACCCGGACCTGGGAACCGCTGGAGAAGCGGCTGGCCGACTCCACCAACGAACGCCACCGCGTGGTGCTCGCGGCCGTCATCGAACATATGAAGGCCGAAGCCGCGCCGGACCTGCAGCGCCTCATGGCCACGCTGTGCGGTAACCCCGACTACCACTTCTGGCGCGCCGCCGGCGATGTCGGCCCTAAAACCACCGATGGCGTGCGGACGTACTACACCGACTTCCTGGCCACGCGGACCAACGTCCTCGAATTCGAGATTCAACGGCTCGTTGTCGATGACCATTGTGTGGTGACCGAGGGACTGCTCAAGCAGATCTATCCGGGCGCCGAGGCGGCGCGTATCGGCATTCCCGTCGACGACGTCGACGGCGACTACCTGATCGTGTTCCGCCAGCTGCTGCTCTGGCCGGTCGACGACAACGGATTGATCGAAGGGGAAGACTCTTACAATCCGGGTGTGGTCAGCATGACGAAATTGTCCCGCGACGATCTACCCAGGGAATACCTCGAGCTCGTGTACCCGGCGACCTGACATGCGCGACGACATCGCGACCATGCTGCTGGACCGTCTCGGCGATGAGCACCTTGGGCTCCGCACCCGGGACCGCGACTGGACGTGGGATGCGGTGCTGCGCGAATCGGCCGCCCGCGGCGCCCTGGCACAGTCGATGCGACGTCCCGGGCCGTTCCACGTCGGGGTGCTGCTGGAGAATGTCCCCGACTTCGTGTTCTGGCTCGGTGGTGCGGCGTTGGCCGGCGCAACGATCGTCGGCATCAACCCCACCCGGGGTGCCGAAGGCCTGGCCGCGGAGATTCGCCACGCGGACTGTCAGCTGATCGTCACCGACGCGGCGGGGATGCAACGGCTGCGCCGCCTGGATCTCGATCTCGACCCCGATCGGTTCCTGGTGATCGACGACCCCGACTATGCCCGGCTTCTCGACGCGCACCGCGTCGAACCCGTCATTTCCGCTGCCGTAGAGCAGGGTTCGTTGTTCCTGCTGTTGTTCACCTCGGGGACGACGGGCGCGTCGAAGGCGGTCAAGTGCAGCCAGGGCCGGCTGGCCCGGATCGCCTACGCCGCCACCGACAAGTTCGGCCACCATCGCCAGGACGTCGAATACTGTTGCATGCCGCTGTTTCACGGCAACGCGATCATGGCGCTGTGGGCACCCGCGCTGGCGAACGGTGCCACCGTCTGCCTGACGCCGACGTTCTCGGCGTCGCAGTTCCTGCCCGATGTCCGGTACTTCGGCGCGACGTTCTTCACCTACGTCGGCAAGGCGCTGGCCTACCTGATGGCCACTCCGGAACAGGCCGACGACTCCGACAACCCCTTGACGCGCGGCTTCGGCACCGAGGCCTCGCCGGACGATCAGAACGAATTCCGTCGGCGCTTCGCCGCCGAGCTGTTCGAGGGCTATGGGTCCAGCGAGGGCGGGGCGGTCGTGGCCCGCGATCCGGCCGCACCTGCGGGCGCGCTCGGCCGGCCCGCACACGCCGGCGTGGCCGTCGTCGACCCCGTCACGTTAGCCGACTGTGTGCCAGCGGTTCTCGACGATCACGGGCGGGTCCTCAACCCCGACGAGGCCGTCGGCGAGATCGTCGACAAATTCGGCACCCGCAGCTTCGAGGGCTACTGGCGCAACGACGCCGCCGACGCCGAACGAATCCGCAACGGCTGGTACTGGACCGGGGACCTCGGCTACCTCGATGAGGCGGGCTTCATGTACTTCGCCGGGCGGCGCGGCGATTGGATCCGGGTGGACGGTGAAAACATCTCCGCGCTGACCATCGAACACGTCCTGCGCCGCCACCCGCGCGTGGTCACCGCCGGGGTTTACGCCGTGCCGGACCCGCGTTCGGGGGACCAGGTGATGGCCGCCATCGAGGTCGCCGACCCCGACGAGTTCGACAGCGGCGAGCTGGCGGCCTACCTCGCTCGGCAGCAAGATCTGGGCCGCAAGGGATTTCCACGTTTCCTGCGGGTCTCCGCGAGCCTGCCGGTCACCGGGTCGAACAAGGTGCTCAAGCGCGAACTGCAACAGCAGCGCTGGCACACCGACGAACCGGTGTACCGCTGGGCCGGGCGGGAGGCGGCGCCGGTCTACCACGCGATGAGCCCGGACGAAAAGCTGTCACTCGACGCCGAATTCGCGCGACACGGGCAGCAGCGCTACACGTAGGAGTATCGAGATGATCCGCTTCGAAGAAGAGTGCGACGTGCTGGTGGCGGGCTCCGGCGCCGGCGGAGTCACCGGCGCATACACCGCGGCCCGCGAGGGCCTTAACGTGCTTTTGGCGGAGGCGACGGACAAATTCGGCGGCACCACCGCCTATTCCGGCGGCGGCGGGGTGTGGTTCCCGTGCAACCCGGTGCTCGTGCGCGCCGGTGTCGACGACACGATCGACGACGCGCTGGAGTACTACCACGCGGTGGTCGGGGACCGTACGCCCTACGCGTTGCAGGAAACCTACGTGCGCGGCGGCGCGCCCCTGATCGAGTACCTCGAAGCCGACGACCTGCTCAAGTTCGACATGCTGCCCTGGCCGGACTATTTCGGTAAGGTGCCGAAGGCCCGGTTGGACGGCCGGCGACACATCGCGGTGCGGCCGCTGCGGGTCTCGAAGGCTCCCGAACTGCGCGACGTGGTGCGTGGCCCGCTGGACACGGATCGGCTCGGGGCGCCGGTACCCGAGGAATACTTCATCGGCGGCCGCGCGCTGATCGCCCGGTTCCTCAAGGCGACGGACCAATACCCGAACGCGGCAAGGCGATTGAACACCGAGCTGGTCGGGCTATTGGTCGGTGCGGAGAGCGACTCGGTGGTCGGCGCGATCGTCGAGACCGCCGGGCAGCGCCGCGCGATACGCACCCGGCGGGGGGTGCTGCTTGCTGCGGGTGGCTTCGAAGGCAACGACGAGCTGCGCCGCAAGTACGGTGTGCCCGGTCAGGCGCGGGACACGATGGGACCGTCGGGAAACCGTGGCCGAGCGCTTCAAGCGGCGATCGCGATCGGTGCGGACACCGATCTTCTGGACCAGGCCTGGTGGTCGCCGGGTCTGACGCATCCCGACGGTCGCTCTGCGTTCGCGTTGTGGTTCACCGGGGGGATTTTCGTCAACCAGGACGGCAGACGTTTCGTCAACGAATCCGCCGCCTACGACAGGATCGGCCGTGCCGTCGTATCGCAGTTGGAGAACGGGTCAATCACCTTGCCGTACTGGATGATCTACGACGACAAGGAGGGGCCGGTGCCGCCCGTCAAGGCGCCGAACGTGTCGATGGTCGAACCGGAGAAGTACGTCGCCGCCGGACTGTGGCACACGGCGGACACCCTGGACGAGCTCGCCCGCAAAATCGGGGTTCCGCCGCAGAACCTGGCCGCGACGGTGGCCCGCTTCAACGAGTTCGTCGCCGGCGGTGTCGACGAAGATTTCCACCGCGGCGACGAGGCGTACGATCGCGCGTTCTCCGGTGGGGCACCGCCGCTCGTCGCCATCGACATGGGGCCGTTCCACGCGGCCGCCTTCGGCATTTCCGACCTCGGCACCAAGGGCGGGCTGCGCACCGATGCCACCGGCCGCGTCCTGGACACCTCCGGTGATCGCATCCCGGGCCTGTACGCGGCGGGTAACACGATGGCCGCACCGAGTGGGACCGCCTACCCGGCCGGCGGTACCCCGATCGGAACCAGCATGTTGTTCAGCCACCTGGCGGCAAAAGACATGGCGGGGAAGTAACGCCGAGCAGACGCAAAAGCCCCCAAATTCAGCCCGAAACGGGTGCTTTTGTGTCTGCTCGCCGAGGTTGCTGCGCCCGCGCCGCCAGCTCGTCCAGCGCGCGCCCTACCCCGTCGGCGAGTTCCCAGATGTCGGGCACGTGGTCGCTGCATGCCTGCATGCCGATTGTCATGTCGTCGCCGTAGCTCCAGCCGGTGAAGTTCAGGCCATACGGATAGACGATCGGACCCACGGAGATCAGCTTCTCGACCGGCGCTCCGGCAAAGTACAGCCGCGTCTTAGGTCCCGGGACATTGGACGCGATCAGGCTGTAGGTGGGACGCTTCTTGGTCGCGGCCCCGACGATCGGTAGGGCACGGCCGTAGAACCAGAACAGCGGCCAGTACTCCATCCAGTCGCCGAAGAGCCACAGGTCGCGCTCGTCGTGCACCGCCCTGGCGGCCTTGGTATTGGCCGAAATGCGTTGTAGCCGTTCGACGGGATCGGCGACATCGGTGGCCAGCGACGTGTACCAGGTGGTCACCTGGTTACCCCAGTCCACCTCGGCGCCGGGCGGCCGAATCGCGACCGGGACGACGGCGGACAGCGGCTCGGCGGACAACTCACCGTGCCGGTCGAGATAGGACCGGACGGCGCCGGCGCAGGCCGCGAGATACACGTCGTTGACCGTTACCCCGAAGGTGGCCTTGATCTCCTTGATCGTGTTGAGATCGCAAGTGAGGTAGGCGAACTCGCGTCGTGCGGTAAAGGGCGCGTTGAATCGAGCGGACGGTGCGCCGAAGGCGGCGGCGAAACCCGGTTGCCCTGCCCGACGGCGGGCCTGAACCGTCTGGATCGTCCGCGCCGAACGCGCCAGCACCCCGGGAAACCGGCCCGCCGCCGTGCCCTGATGCCGCAACACCGTGCGGTACCACGCCGCGGTGCCGGGGCGTTTCTCGTCCGCCAGCGAACCCGCCGCCGTCGGCAGCGCTTCGGCGGGATCGGAGCTGAAGATGGTTTCCAGCAGCCGCAGCGACGCCATGCCGTCGGCGAGCGCGTGATGCACCTTGAGCACCAGCGCAATTCGCCCGCCGACGAGCCCGTCGACGTACCAGAATTGCCACGGCGGACGCCCGCGATCGAGGGCACCCATGTTGATGTCGTTGATCTGCGCTGACAGTTCCCGATCGCCGCCGGGCGCCGCCACCGACGCCCGCTTGACGTGGTGGTCGAGGTCGATTCGTGGACGCTCGATCCACCACGGCCGGCCCAGTTGCGTCTTCAACAGCTGCCAGCGCAGCGGCTCGATCCGCTCGACCAGCGCGGGAACCGCCGCGCGGACGGCGTCGAAGGTGAGCGACTGGTGGGCCGCGGCCGGGTCCAGCACGACGGCCTTGATGGTGTGCTGGGGTTGGGTGCTGCTCTCCTGCTTGAGAAACATGTTGTCGACACCGGTGAGACGGCGCATCCGATCACCTCCAATTCGCTCAGTGACAGACAACCAGTTCAGGCGGGCCGCGGCGGTATACAGTCCCGATGAATGGGAAAGCCTACTCACGCGACGCGGCTGCGCCCATACCGTCGCTGACGTGAACAGATCGACCAGGCGACCGCCCCGAACCCTCGCGGTGACGGTGCGAAGCCTTCGGGTCCTGCGCGAGTCCGGCCTGTCGGGCGGTCCGCGCGAAGGGCTGCGATCCTTCCTGTCCGCAAAGCGGTACGGGGCGTTCGCCGGGGTCGTCGAAAGCGCCGCCCGCCGCAGCCCCACCGCGGTGGCGATTTCCGACGACGCCGGCGACGTGACCTTCGCGCAGCTCAATCATCGGGTGAACGCCCTGGCCCGGGCGTGGTCCGCCACCGGCGTAGGCACGGGGACCACGGTTGCGGCGTTGTGCCGCGACCACCGCAACCTCATCGCGGTCATTGCCGCGGCGAACAAGGCGGGCGCGCGCCTGGTGCTGATGAACACCGGGTTCGCCAGGCCGCAACTGGCCGATCTCGTTCGGCGCGAGGGTATTTCGCTGCTGGTGCACGACCACGAATTCGCGGCGCTGCTGGACGCCGTCGACCCGTCCGTCGACAGATTGCTGGCCGATCCGTGCCGGATCCCGGACGAGGCCACCGACAAAAACACCGACACCCTGGAACGGCTGATCGCCTCGACTTCAGGCGCTGCGGTGCCGGCACCCGCACGGCCCGGCGGGCTCACCCTGCTGACCAGCGGGACCTCCGGCACCCCCAAGGGCGCGCCGCGCGAGAAGGCGTCCCCACTGTTCTCCGCGCAGCTGCTCGACCGCGTGCCGCGGCGGCGTGGCGAGACGTGTTACGTGGCGGCACCGGTCTTCCACGGCACCGGGCTCGGCCAGGCGGTGTTGTCCTTGGCGCTGGGCAATCGGTTGGTGTTGCGCCGCAAGTTCGATCCCGAGGAGACGCTTCGGGCCGTGCAGGATTGCCGCTGCCAGGTGCTCGTGGTTGTTCCCACGATGCTGCAGCGCATCATGGCGCTGCCGGATGACGTGCTGGCCCGCTACGACACCTTCTCGCTGCGAATCATTTTCGCGTCCGGGTCCGCAATGGCGCCGGATCTGGTGATACGCGCGCTGGACCGGTTCGGCCCAGTCCTGTACAACCTCTACGGCTCGACCGAGCTGGCGGTGATGACCGTCGCGACGCCAACAGACCTCGCACACGATCCCGCGACGGCCGGGCGGCCGCCGGTCGGGTGCCACGTGGCGCTCTACGACGACGTAGGGCAGCCCGTCACCACGCCAGGGACGGTCGGCCGCATCTTCGCCGGCAACGTGCTGACGTTCACAGCCTATACCGACGGCCGGACCAAAGAAGTCATCGACGGGCTGCTCAGCAGCGGAGACGTCGGCCACTTCGACACCACCGGCCGGCTCTACGTCGACGGCCGCGACGATGACATGATCATCAGCGGCGGCGAGAACGTCTATCCGCTGGAGGTGGAGAACGTGATCGGCGGTCATCCCGACGTGGTCGAGGCGGCCGTGGTCGGGGTGCCGGATGCGGACTTCGGGCAACGGCTCAAGGGCTATGTCGTGCTGCGCGAAGGCGCTTCGACGAGCGCCGAGGAGATCAAGGAATACGTGCGCGCCAATCTCGCTCGCTACAAGGTGCCCCGCGACGTCGAATTCCGTGTCGAACTGCCCCGCAACGCCACCGGCAAACTGGTCCGCGGTCGGCTGGAGCAAGGTGCCTTCACATGACCGATACCGCCGTCGAGAACACCAAGCATGCGGTCGCGCGGCGGATGGCGGCGGCGTTCGCGTCGATGCGCGACGGCAAGGCCGACGCCGCGACGGTGCGGGAAAGCCTGCGCGCGAGCCGCAAGCCGAGCAGGCACGTTCCGGTCGCCAAGGTGCACAACCGCACCATCCCCGGTCCCGACGGCCGCAGCGAGCTACCGGTGCGCATCTATCACCCGCTGGAACCGGACGCCTCGGCGGCGGGGGCTCCGCTGCTCGTGTACCTACACGGTGGCGGCTTCGTGTTGTGTGATCTCGATTCGCACGACGCGTGCTGCCGTCGGCTGGCGAACGGTGTTGGCGCGATTGTGGTTTCGGTCGCCTATCGCTTGGCCCCGGAGCACCGTTTCCCCGCGGCGCTCGACGACGCATGGACGGCGACCCAGTGGGCATCGGCACACGCGGCCGAACTCGGCGGGGACGCAGACCGTCTCGTGCTGGCCGGGGACAGCGCCGGCGGAAATCTGGCGGCGGGCGTGTGCCTGCTCGCGCGTGACCGCGGCGGGCCGCCTATCGCGTTCCAGGTGCTGATCTATCCCGTGGTGGACCAGCGCCGCAAACCTTCCGCGTCACACGCCCGGTCCGCGCCCGGCGTGCTGACGATCGACCACATGCGGTGGTTCACCGAGCAGTATCTTGGGCCCGACGGCGACCGGCTCAATGTGCTTGCCTCACCGATACTTGCGGACCTGGCCGGACTGCCGCCGGCGCACATCGTCAGCGGCGAGGTCGATCCGCTGTGCGACGAGAACGAGGAGTACGCGCGCCTGCTGCGGGACGCGGGTGTGGCCACCACGGTCCGCCGTTACGACGGCATGTTTCACGGATTCTTCAACCTACCCGACGATGTCGCCACCGCCGAGCAGGCCAACGCGGACGTGTGCGCGGTGCTGCGCGAGGCCTTGGACAAGCACTGAACAACCCGAGCCCGAAGGAATTGCCATGCAGCTGAACAACACCCGCGCACTGGTCACCGGCGCCAGCCGCGGGCTGGGCCGCAGCATCGCGGAAGTCCTCAGCCAGCGTGGCGCCGAGGTGGCGCTCGTCGCCCGCAACGGCGAGGCCCTGGCACAGCTGGCCAAGGAACTCGGCGGCAAGGCTTACCCGACCGACCTCACCGATCCAGACGCCGTCGGCGCACTCGTCGACCGGGTCGAGGCCGACGGGCCGGTCGACGTGCTCATCAACAATGCGGGTCTGGACTGCGTTCGCCTGCTGCCGGACGTCTCCGCTCAGGAGATGCGTGACCTGTTGCAGGTCAACCTCTTAGCGCCGATGGAGCTGTGCCGGCAGCTCATGCCCCGGATGGTCGGACGGGGCCGCGGACACATCGTGAACGTATCGTCCATGGGTGCGGTGAGCGTCAGCCCCGGGGTCACCGTCTACGCCACGTCGAAGGCCGGGCTGAGCCATTTCACCGCGGGCATCCGCGCCGAGCTGCGCGGCACACCCGTCGGGACGACGCTGGTGCAGATCGGCGCGGTCAAGACCGACATGATCGACGGCATAAGGAAATTCGGTCCGGCTCGGCGGGCGATCGAGCGCTCTCAGCGGTTGCACATGCTGCCCCGCGAGGACCTGGAACCTGAAGTCGTCGCCGCCGCGATCGCCGACGCGATCGAGCGCGAACGCAAGTACGTCACGCTGCCGCGCCGCATCGCGGCGTCCGCGATCCTGACCGAGCTACCGCGAAAGATGAGCGCGGCGATGCTGGTCGGCATCGACATGAGGGCCGACTAATTGTGGCGAGC
>NZ_JCALCE010000041.1:0-48156 GCF_059812195.1 Mycobacterium sp. NGS68
GTCCGACCCTCGAGCCCCCGGAGTGCGTGTGCGCGCGAGGTGGCCGCTTCGGTCATCATTCCGACGTCCGTGCCCGCCGAAATGAATCGCAGACCCAGGTCCACGAAGCGTTGCAGCAGGTCAAGAGACTTGATCCCGGCCACACCGAGCGCCACGCCATGAGCATGACAAGCCGCTGCGACAGACCTTACCGCATTGTGGAAACGCTCATTCTCATACTCCCCGTGGATGCCCATCTCGGCGGTCAGATCGCTGGGCCCGATGAGGATCAGGTCGACGCCCTCGACGGCGGCAATGGCGTCACTGGCGTCGACCGCCTCCGAAGTCTCGATCATGACCGCGACAACCGTGTGCCGCTCCAACGCCGCGGTCAACTCGGTCGCCGACCTGACCCCATACCCGCTGACCGCATTGGGACCCGAGATCGACCGATGACCGATCGGCGGAAACCGCGCCGCGGCGACCACCGCCTGAGCTTCCGATTTCGAATTGACATGCGGAACAATCACTCCCACGGCGCCGCAGTCAAGTACGCGCGCGATCACGCTCGGGTCATGCGAGGGCACCCGCACCAGGCCCGAGATGCCCGCACCGACTGCACCGGCGCACAGCATCGCCGCCGTCTCCAGAGATGTGGCGGTGTGCTCCAGGTCGACGTAGACCGCGTCGTATCCACAGGCTGCCGCGATCGACGGAACGTCGGGAGTGCGGGAGTTCAGCAGCGCCAGGCACAACACGAGGCGATCACCGCGCAGCGCCTCCCGCAAAGAACCCGGCACAACGCCACGTTAGCCGACCGGAGAACCCCGTCTCCATCTTTTCGGAAACGCCGTTATCCATGTGATAACCATGACGCATGCCGTCTAGCAGAGTCGCGATCGTGGGCGCAGGGCTGTCCGAATGCGGTCGCGTCCCCGACAAGACGGCGATGGGGCTGATGGCGCAGGCGTCGCGTCGCGCGGTCGCCGATGCCGGCCTGACCAAGGACCACATCGACGGCTTCGGGGCGCACGGCACGCTGCTGCCCCCCGTCGAGGTCAGCGAATACCTCGGCCTGCGTCCTTCCTGGGTCGACGCCACCAACGTCGGCGGATCCTCGTGGGAGGTGATGGCGCGGCACGCCACCGCGGCGGTCGCCGCGGGAGACGTCGGCGTCGTGTTGCTGACCTACGGCTCCACAGCGCGCTCAGACGTCAAGCGCCGGGTGCGCGCGTCGGCGGCCGCGATGGGCACGGGTGGGGCCATCCAGTACGAGGCCCCCTACGGGCCGACGCTGATCGCCAAGTACGCGATGGCCGCCCGGCGACACATGATCGAATACGGCACCACCGTCGATCAATTGGCCGAGGTCGCGGTGGCCGCGCACGAGTGGGCCGCCATGAACGAGCAGGCTTTCGAGCGCGAGCGCATCACCGTGGCCGACGTGCACGCGGCGCCGATGCTGGCCGACCCGTTCACCGCCAAGCACGTCTGCCTGCGCACCGACGGCGGCGGGGCGGTGGTGCTGGCCAGCGAGGCGGTGGCCCGCGACTGCGCCAGGGAGCCGGTCTGGATCCTGGGCGCCGCGGATGCGGCGTCGCACGTCAGCATGAGCGAATGGCGCGACTTCACCACGTCGGCCGCCGCGGTGTCCGGGCCCCGCGCCTTCGCCCGGGCCGGCGTCACCCCGGCCGACATCGACGTATGCCAGCTCTACGATTCGTTCACCTCGACGATCCTGCTCACCGTCGAGGATCTGGGATTCTGCGCCAAAGGAGAGGGCGGAGCGTTCATCGAATCGGGTGCACTGCGGCCGGGCGGGTCGCTGCCGACCAACACCGACGGCGGCGGGCTCGCCTCGTGTCATCCCGGCATGCGGGGGATGTTCCTCATGGTCGAGGCGGTCCGCCAGCTGCGCGGCGAATGCGGCAGCCGCCAGGTCGCCGACGCCCGCCTGGCGTGCGTGCACGCGATGGGTGGGTTTTTCACGCACAGCGCCACGATGATTCTGGGGAGGCAGTGATGACGGACGCGGACCGGCCGACCATCGACATCGACAGCCAAACGTGGTGGGCGGCCGTCCAGGACCACGCGCTCATGGTCAACGCGTGCCGCAGCTGCAACCAGAAGTCGCTGTACGCCAGGCCTTTCTGCCCGTACTGCTGGGCAGAAGACGTGGAGCTGACCCCGGCCAGCGGCGAGGCGCGGCTCTACACCTGGAGCGTCGTACACCAGAACGCCGCGCCCTTCGACGCGCGCACGCCCTACGTGATCGCAATGGTGGACCTGGCCGAAGGACCACGGCTGATGACCGTGGTGGAGGACTGCGCCGTCGAGGACCTGCGCGCGGACCTGAAGCTCGTCGTCGCCTTCCGCGAGGACGACGATGGCTTCGCCGTCCCGGTGTTCCGTCCCGCGTGAGCCGCTCAGCCCGCGGTAACCAGCCGATCCGCAAGTGCGCGCGGCCGTCCCGCGGACGCGGTGTCGAGCCTGTTGCGCTCCACCTTTCCGGCGGCGTTGACCGGTAGCGGTTCGTCCCAGAACACCAGTTCCTCGGGCAGTTTGTACTTCGGCAGTCCCATCCCCAGCAGCGCGTCGGCGACTGCCGGTAGCGATAGGTCGACGCCGGTGTCCAGCACGAGCGCGAGGGCGAGTCGCTCGCCGGTGGCCGCATCGGCGACGGGGTACGCCGCGCACTCGCGCACCCCGCCGATCCGGGCCACCGCCTCCTCTACTTCGGCGGCCGGAATCTTCAGGCCGTTGCGTATCACGATGTCCTTCAGCCGGCCAACGATGCGCACTCGGCCGTCGACGAGTTGCGCAAGGTCGCCGGTGCAAAACCAGTCGCCGTCGAACGCATGCGCTTCATCGTCGGCGTCGGTGTAGCCGAGGAACGCGTGCGGCCCACGGATGCAGCACTCCCCCGGGTCACCCGCCGAGCCCACACGCACCTCGACGCCATGCAGCGGTCTGCCGTCGTCGTGGTGGCGCAACCGCCTGGGCTCGGTCCGCGTGCCGGACGCGCTCACCGGAACCTCCGAGGACCCGTACGCACGCATGACGACGATCCCGAAGTCGCCCTCGGCGCGCGCCACGATCCGCCGGTCCAGCATGGCCCCGCCCAAATACACCGCGCGGAGCGGGATCTCACTGCCCCGGGCTACCGCCTCGTCGAGCAACCGGTCCAGCAGCCGGTCCGGACCGCCGTACCAGGTCGCCCCCGAGGCGACCAGCAGATCGCACGTTGACGCCGGATCCCAGCGATCCTCCAGCACGACGGGCGCCGACAGCATCGGGCCGACGAACACGGCCTGCAGCACGCCGGTCACCGACGCCAGCGGACTGATCAGGAAGATCCGGTCGTCGGGCCGCAGCCCGGCGGCCGCGATGTAGTTGGCCGACGTCGTGGTCAGCGTGCTCTGCGAATGGATCACGCCCTTGGGTGCGGACGTCGTGCCCGACGTGTACAACACCAGCGCCGGCTCGTCGGCGCCGCGCCGCGGCCGCCTAGTGACATCGGGCGGCACACCGTCGTCCACCGTGATCCACCGGCATCCCGACAGGTGCGCGTCCGCCACACCCGGCCAATTCGGTGCCACACCGAAGCGCGCGCCGGAGCGCGCGAGGATGTCGGCGACCAGGGCCGGGCCGGCGCTCCGCGGCACCAGCAGCGGGACGGCGTCCAGACGCAGCGCGGCGTGCACCGCCACCACCGAATCGGGGTCGTTGCCGAGCACGAGCAGCACCGGGGTCTCTGCGGCGACACCGCTCTCCGCCAAGGCATCGCAGCCACGATCGACGCGGTTGTCCAGTTCGGCGTAGGTGAGTTCGCCGCCCCGGCGCTTCAGCGCGAGCCCATTGGGATGCCGCGCCGCGGCCGCGCGAACGACGTCGAGGGGTTGTGACGACCACAGCCCCTCGGCGCGGTAGCGGAGCCGCCGATCCTCGGCGCGCCGCCGCGCGCGTTGCAGCAGCTCGGCCGGGCCGCCCATGTCATGTCCTCCGATGCAAATGAAAGTTCTCTTTAGCAGTAAATGTAACCTCTCATCCATGCAGACAATGACTTTCGATGGCCAGGTGGCGATTGTGACCGGCGCCGGAGGCGGACTCGGACGCTGCCACGCGCTCGAGCTGGCCCGTCGCGGCGCCCGGGTAGTGGTCAACGACCTGGGCAGCGCCGTGGACGGCACCGGAGCATCGATATCGGCGGCCCAGGCGGTGGTCGACGAGATCGCCGCTGCCGGCGGCACGGCGATCGCCAACGGCGACTCAGTGGCCACCGAGCAGGGCGGGGCGGCGATCGTGGCGGCCGCCAAGGATGCCTTCGGCCGGGTGGACATCCTGGTCAACAATGCGGGGATACTGCGCGACGCCGCGTTCAAGAACATGACCGCCGAGCAGGTAGATGCCGTCATTGCCGTGCACCTGTCCGGCGCGTTCCACGTCACCCGCGCGGTCTGGCCGGCGATGCGCGAGCAGGGTTACGGACGGATCGTCCAAACCACCTCGGGCACGGGACTCTTCGGCAATTTCGGGCAGGCCAACTATGGCGCGGCCAAGATGGGCCTGGTCGGCATGATGCACGTGCTCGCCATCGAAGGCGCCCGAAACGGTATCGCCGTCAACGCGATCGCGCCGATAGCGCGCACCCGGATGACCGAGGAGATCATGGGCGAAGCGGGCAAGGCGATGGACCCCGAACTGGTCACGCCGGTGGTGGTGTACCTGGCGCACCGCAGCTGCGACCGCACCGCACACATCTACTCGGTGGGTGCCGGCAAGGTGTCGCGCGTCTTCATCGGTGTGACCAAGGGCGTCGAGGACACCGGACTCACCGCGGAGTCGGTCGCCGAATCCATCGGTCAGATCGATGATCCGGCCACCTTCACCATTCGGGGCGGGCCCACCGCGGCCTGAGCGAACCGCGCTTCCCGCTGGCGAGAATCGATATTCTCTGAATTCAGAAAAGATACTATCCTGGTCCGGCAATGCCCGTGCCGCGCGGTGTCAGGCCGCGCGATCAGGTTTCGGCCGGCGCGGGCATCGACGCAGTCCGGCTCGAACCCACCCGCAGAGGACGACATGACCACAGCACCGGCCCCGTCGGGCTCCGCCTCGCGGCACGCTCGGGAGGTGGCGCGTGGCGGTGAGTGAGCTCGACGAGCTACGCGGCACCGTGCGGGAGTTCCTCGCCGAAAAGTCCCCCAGCGCCGAGGTCCGCCGGCTGACGACGACCGAGGCGGGCTACGACCAGAAGGTCTGGCTGCAGATGGCCACGGAGCTGGGGCTACATGGAATCGCGGTGCCCGAGCAGTGGGGCGGAGCCGGCGCGGGCATCGCCGAACTGGCGGTGGTCTTCGAAGAGATGGGCGCCGCGCTGTTGTGTGCCCCCTTCTTCAGCACCGTCGCGCTGGCCGCTCAGGCACTGCTGGCCACCGGGGACCGGGAGGCGATCAACGAGTTCATGCCGGCCATCGTCGATGGTTCGGGGACCGCGACGTTGATCCTCAACGGGCGGCTGGATGCCTGGGACCCCGCCGCCGTCACACTGACCGCCCGACGGGACGCTGACGGCCACCGGGTCGACGGCGCGGCGGCCCTGGTGCTCGACGGGCACACCGCCGACGTCATCCTGGTCGCCGCCAACACCGAAGCCGGCGTTTCGCTGCTTGCCGTGGGCGCGGACGCCGACGGCGTCATCCGGGAACCGCTGGCCGGGCTGGACCGTACCCGCAGGATCGCCCGGGTCCGGTTCGACGGCGCCCCCGCCCGGCTGATCGGCGCCGACGGCACCGCGGAGCCGGCACTGGCCCGCGCCTCGGACCTGGCCCTCGTCATGCTGGCCGCAGAGCAGGTCGGCGCCGCCCAGAGGTGCCTCGACATGGCGGTCGGCTACGCCAAGAACCGAATCCAGTTCGGCCGGCCGATCGGTAGTTTCCAGGCCGTCAAGCACCGGTGTGCCGACATGCTGATCCTGGTCGAGGGCGCTCGCTCGGCCGCCTGGAACGCCGCCGAGGCCGCCTGGAACGCCGAGGCCGCCGGGCTGCCCGTGGCCGCGTCCGTCGCGAAGATGGTGTGCTCGGAATCGTTCCTGCAAGTCGCGTTGGACAACATGCGCGTCCACGGGGGCATCGGATTCACCTGGGAACACGATGCCCACCTCTACGTACGACGGGCCAAAGCCAGCCAGTTGGCCTTCGGCAGCCCCCACTTCCACGCGCAGCGGCTGGCCGAGCTGGTCGCCTCCTGAAAGGACCTGCAATGACGATTTCGTATTCGCTTGAACTTCCCACCCAACGCGTCGACGCGCAGCAGGAGTTCGTCAGCGCGACGGCGGTCGCCGAGATCGCTCAGGCCGCCGAGGCCTGCGGGTACGCCGCGGTGCACGTCACCGACCACCCCGCCCCCGACGCCAAGTGGCTCGACCACGGCGGCCACCACGCACTCGACCCGTTCGTCGCGCTGTCCTTCGCGGCGGCGGCGACGTCCGGGGTCAAACTGCTGACCAACGTCTACATCGCCGCCTATCGCAACCCGTTTCTGGGCGCCAAATCCATCCAGAGCCTTCAGGTGCTATCCGGTGACCGCCTGATCCTGGGGACCGCCGCGGGCTACTTGAAACCCGAATTCAAGGCCTTGGGAATCGATTTCGATGCTCGCGGGAGCCTGCTCGACGAGGCGTTGGACGTGCTCGACGAGGTTCTCGGCGGCGGGGACGTCGCCATTGAGGGCAGCTCATTTGCCGCGCGCGGGGTGCGGTTGCGGCCGCTGCCCGCGCGGCCGCCGATCTGGATCGGCGGCAACAGCAAGCCCGCCGTGCGCCGCGCGGTGGGCCGGGCGCAGGGTTGGGCGCCCTTCAACACGTTCGGGTATGCCACTGCATCGCGCACCGCCGAGATCTCGACGGCCGACGAACTCGAGGCGGCGATCGCCTGGGCCACGGACTACGGTGCCTCGATCGGCCGGACCGAACCGTTGGACATCTGCTTCTCGGCGGGAAACCTGTTGGACGACAACAAGTCAACCGACGAACGCCACGCCACCATCCAGCGGCTGGCGGACTGCGGCGTCACCTGGCTGCCGATCGCACCGAGGGGGAACGACCGCGCCGAGTACATCGAACGCGCGCGAGAGTTCGCCAAGGAATTCATCGCAGCCTGAACTCGATCCACCCTGTATGGAGCTTGCCCGGCGCTGGTGATAACGTCATTCTCAAACATCGTAAACGGTCATATTCACTGTTCTCAGGAGGGTCGGCCGATGTCCCCGCGTTCACTTCCCTACCCCGTGTTCGACATCGACAACCACATGTACGAAAGGGAGGACGCGCTCACCAAATACCTGCCCAAGCAGCACCGCGGGAAGGTCGGCTACGTCGAGGTCAACGGACGCCCCAAGTTGGTCGTCAAGGACCACATCAGCCACATGATCCCCAACCCGACGTTCGCGCGGGTGGCCCGGCCCGGCAGCGCGGAGGACTACTTCCTGGGCAACAATCCCGAGGGCCTCAACTTCCGCGAATTCGTCGGTGAGGCAATGGATGTCATCCCCGCATTCCAGGACCCCGGCCCCCGCCTCGAGCTGATGGACGAGCTGGGCATCGACCGCTGTGTGATGTATCCGACGCTGGCGAGCCTGATCGAGGAACGGACCACCGACGACGTCATGCTCACCCATGCCGTCATGCACGCGCTCAACGAGTGGATGCACGAGCACTGGACATTCGACTACGAGGGCCGGATCTTCGCCACACCCGTGATCACCCTGCCGATCGTCGAGTTGGCAATCGAGGAATTCCACTGGTGCATGGAGCGCGACATGAAGACCTTCCTGATCCGGCCCGCTCCGGTGCCCAGCCGGTTCGGCGGCTCCCGCTCCATGGGACTGCCCGAATTCGATCCGTTCTGGGAGGAGGTGGTCAAGGCGGGCATCCCCGTCACCATGCACGCTTCGGACAGCGGCTACCAGAAGCACCTCATGGAGTGGGAGGGCGGCGACGAGTACCTGTCGTTCAAGCCGAGCGCACTGCGCGAGGTCGTGATGGGCCACCGCGCCATCGAGGACAGCATGGCGGCGCTGATCTGCCACGGCGCGTTGACGCGCTTCCCCGAGCTGAAGGTCCTGTGCGTCGAGAACGGCAGCGGCTGGGTCCGCGGATTGCTCGACCAACTCGACACCGCCTACCGGATCATGCCCAAGGAGTTCGACGAGCATCCGGTCGAGGTCTTCAAGCGCAACATCTACATCCACCCGTTCCTGGAGGACGACGTCGCGGGCATCGTCGACATCATGGGCGCCGACCACGTGTTGTTCGGGTCCGACTTCCCGCATCCGGAGGGCATCGGCGATCCGCTGAGCTTCGTCGACCGGCTCGACGGCGTGTCCGACGAGGACACCGCCAAGATCATGGGCGGCAACGCGATGGAGCTGTTCGGCATTCGCGTGTCGGCGTGACCACGGTGCCCACCAAACCCCTTCGTTACGAAGGAATCTCGGACTTCGAGGCCCACGTCGGTGAACACCTCGGCTACAGCGGCTGGCACGAGGTCACCCAGCGCGAGATCGACCTGTTCGCCGAGGCCACCGGCGACCATCAGTGGATACACGTGGATGCTGAAAAGGCCGCCCAGGGCCCGTACGGCAAGACGATCGCCCATGGCTATCTGACGTTGTCGTTGGTCCCCCTCCTGGTGCGGGAGATCTACCAGGTCACCGGGCTGTCGATGCAGGTGAACTACGGCGTCGACAAGCTGCGGTTCCCCGCCCCGGTGCCGGTCGGTTCTCGCATTCGCGCCGGCGCCGAGTTGATCCGTGTCGCACGCTCCGACGGCGGCGGGCGGGCCACCGTGCGAGTGACCGTCGAGGTGGAAAATTCAGACCGGCCGGCATGCGTGGTCGACACGATCGCGGCGATGCGGGAAGCGCGGTAGGACCCTCGACGGACTGATCAGGTGGTCGCCCGAACCGGGACGTGCGACCATCCGAAGACGTTGGACATCGCCACGCGCCTGCATTGGTCGCGGTCCACCTCGTACGACGGCAGCAGGTCCAGCAGCGCCTGCAGCGCGATGCGGCACTCCATCCGGGCCAGCGCCGCGCCCAGGCAGCTGTGAATGCCGTAGCCCAGCGCGAGGTTGAAGCCCATCTTTCGGTCCCGATCGATGTCGAGCACGTCGGGCTCGGCGAACTTGCGCTCGTCGCGCGTCGCGGATCCGGTGACCAGCAGCACGGCGCTTCCCGCTGGAATGGTGTTGCCGTGCAAGGTGACATCCCGCGTGGCGCAGCGCACCTGATACTGGGACGGCGCCTCGTACCTGAGCAGTTCCTCGATCGCAGCGGGTATCTTGCTTCGGTCGGCGCGCAGCTTGCGCCACTGGTCGGGAAAGTCGGTGAACGCCACCATCGCGTTGCCGATCAGCTTGGTGACCGTTTCGGCACCGGCTCCCCCGAGCATGGTCGCGAAGCCGGTGATGTCGACGTCGGTGAGCTTGTCCACCTGACCGTCCCGCTCGACCTCGGTCTCGATCAGCCGGCTGATCATGTCGTCGCACGGTTTCGCTCGACGCTGCCGAACAAGGTCGTAGTAGTACAGCCCGGTGTTCACCGAGGCCTGATAGCCCTCCGGGCTGATGGCAAGCTGGCCGGGGCTGCGCGCGAGCAATTGGTCGAGCCAGAGCCGGATCTGGTGCCGGTCCGGTTGCGGCACTCCCAGCATCGTGGTGATGACCTCGTTGGGAAAGATCGCCGAGAATTCGGCGACCACGTCGAATGAGGTGGGCTCCAGCGCCCTCACGCAGTCGTTGACCTTTTCGCGCACCATGTCTTCGAGTGCGGCGATGGCGCGCGGGGTGAACACGCTGCTGACCAGTTTGCGCATCTTCTGGTGCTCGGGCGGATCCATCGAGATGATCACCTTGGGCACCGGGATGGCCTGTTCGGGCGCGTTGACCATGTCCAACGTGGCGCCCTTGGCCGACGAGTAGGTCTGGTGATCCTTGGTTGCCGCCGCCACGTCGTCGTAGCGGGTCAGGGCCCAGAAGTCCCAAGCGGCGTTGTAGTAGACCGGCGCGTGGTCGCGCAGCCACCGGTATGTGTCCCACGGGCCGTTGAAGAAGTCCTCGGAGAACGGATCGAAATCGACCGCGCCCGCGGCCGAGTTGCCGTCGCTCACAGCACCGCCCGATCCTCGTACTCGACGTCGGAAATGATACGGGCCTCCAAGTCCACGACGATAACGACTATTTACGATTTTGAGAATGACACTTTCGATCGACTTTGTAAATTTCAGTAGGCCACGTCGGGCCGGCTATCCCAGGGAGGTTCGACGCCGGCGTCGGAAACAAGAACGGGTGTTCTCGTTTACCGGAAAAGCAACTATCCTGCAGGAACCATGCCCTTCCCTACCATCGCCCCGACGATCCCCGCGCTGGTGCGATCGAGTGCGGAACGCTTCGGGAACAAGCCATGTGTGATCGCCGACGGGCAGCAGTTGACCTACGCCGAGCTCGAGGCGCGTTCGGCGCTGCTCGCGCGGGCGTTGCTGGCCGAGGGCATCGGCAAGGGCGACCGCGTCGGGATACTGATGCCCAACGGCATCGAGTGGGTGCTGTCGTGGTTCGCGACCACCCGCATCGGGGCGGTCGCGGTGCCGCTCAACACGTTCTACAAGCCCGCCGAACTGTCCTGGACCGTGCGACACGCAGATCTCGGCGCGATCCTGACGGTCCCATCGTTCGGCCTCCACGACCTCGTCGCGCGGCTGGAAGAGGCGCTGCCGGGCCTGTCCGGGCAACGCACGCCGGGGCGGTTGGCGGTCACAGCGGCACCCTGTCTGCGCGCCATCGCGGTGTGGGGACCCAGTGAACGGGACTGGGCAACTCCGCTCGGCCGGGCGGCCGAATCCGAAAGCCCCCGGATCGACGCCGAATTTCTGGCGGCGGCCGAATCGTGCGTGACGCCCGCCGATGACCTCACGATCATCTATACCTCGGGCAGCACGGGCGACCCGAAGGGCACCGTGCACAGCCAGGGCGCATTCGTGCGTCACACGTTCAACCTCACCCACCTGTATCTCGTCGCACCGGACGATGTGCTGTTCACCGCCATGCCGTTCTTCTGGGTCGGCGGGCTGATCACGGGCCTGCACGCGGTAATTCACCACGGCGCGACGCTGGTGACCCAGGCGGCGTTCGACGCCGCGGGGGCGCTCGAACTCATCGAGCGGCACCGGGCAACCATCACGCTCGGCTGGCCGCAGCAGGGCAAGACCCTCGCTGCGCATCCCGACTTCGCGCGCCGCGACCTGTCGTCGGTCCGGCGCACCAGCATGCCGGCGATGGTCCCGCCGGACCGCCGCCCCACCGGGACCGACTCGTTGGGCATGACCGAACTCTGCGGCAATCATCTGGGCGTCGACCCGTATCTCGCTCAGCCGCCGACGCGCACCCGCACCGGCGGCCCTTCGGTCGAGGGGCTGACGCACCGCATCGTCGACCCCGACACCGGGCGCCCGGTTCCCGCCGGCACCACCGGAGAGATCTGGGTGCGGGGCTATTCCCTGATGCAGCGACTGCACAAGCGCGAGCGCGAGGACGTGTTCACCGCCGACGGCTTCTATCGGACCGGCGACTGCGGCGTGCAGGACGAGGACGGCTGGATCACGTTCACCGGCCGCCTCGGAGACATGATCAAGACCGCGGGCGGCACGAATGTGACGCCGGGCGAGGTCGAACTCGCGCTCACCGCGTGCGAGGGCGTGCTCGAGGCCTACGTCGTCGGCGCCGAGGACGGTGACGCCGGCACCGTGGTGGCGGCCGCGGTGGTCGCAGGCGGCACGGGCGGCCTGGACGCCGAGGTGTTGCGCAACTCGGTGCGTGACCGGCTGTCGACGTACAAAGTGCCCAAGTTCATCTGGGTGGCCGAGAAGCAGGAGCTACCCTTCACCGCGACGGGCAAGGTGCGGAAATCGGAACTGTCGCAACGGCTGAGCACGCTGATGGCCGGCCGTTAGCCTCGACCGCTTGCGAAAGGACTTGGGACTATGCGGGAACAGTTGCGGGACCGGACACTGCGGGTGGCCGTCATCTCCACCGGCGGCGTGGGCACGCTGGCGTTGCGCGCCATCGCCGGGCGCCCGCAGTTGCAGCTGGTCGGCGTGTGGGTGCACAGTGCCGACAAGGCCGGGCGCGACGCGGGCGAGCTGGTCGGTTTGGGACCGATCGGCGTGACCACCACGGGTGACCTCGACGAGATCATCGCGCTGCGACCGGATTGCGTCCTCTATGCCGCTGCCGGCCCGGAGATGGATGCCGCGGCGGTCCGCGACTACGTCCGGATCCTGCGGTCGGGCATCGACGTGGTGACGACCAGCACGCCGGGAATGATGTTCCCGGCCAGCTGGATTCCCGGATTCGCCGACGACGTGCAGCAGGCGGCGCTGGCCGGCGGCGCCACCATCTACAACTCGGGCATCGAACCCGGTTTCGCCGGCGACCAATTCGCGGTGGTGCTGTCGACACTGTCCAACACGATCACCTCGGTGCGCGCCCAGGAGATCTTCGACTACTCGGCGTACCCCAACGAGTACCTCATGGTCGACGCCATGGGCTTCGGGAAACCGCTCGACTACACGCCGCTGATCGCCCTCAACGGCGCGCAGCGGTTCGCCTGGGGACCGCCGATCGGTCTGGTGGCGCATGCGCTCGGAGTCACGGTCGACGACATCACCGAGAAATACGAGCGGGTCACGACTCCGCGCGAGCTGCACGTCGCGTGCGGCGTCATACCGGCCGGCACGTGTGGCGCGGTGCGCGCGGAGACGACGGGTGTCGTCGACGGCAAACCCCTGATCACGATCGAGCACATCAACCGGATGGCGCCCGATCTGGCTCCGCAGTGGACCTCGGCACCGCACGGCACCTACCGGATCGTGATCGAAGGGCAGCCCCGCATCGAGTGCGACCTGCGGCTCGGTACCGGCGAATCCGCCGCCGCCGCCAATGATGCCGGGATGGAGGCCACCGCCATGCGGGTGGTCAACGCAATCCCCTACGTGGTCGACGCGCCGCCCGGCATCGTCACGTCGCTTGACCTTCCGGTCACGGCTCCACAGGGGGCCGTCAGCGTCGCCGCGCAGTCCTTCCCGCTCAATCCCACACCACGTCCAACCGCGGCGGGGAACGGAACATGACACCGGTCACGTAGGGCGCCGGCGCATCGGGATCCAGCCGTAATCCCGGCAATTCGTCGAAGAGCGCGTTGAAGATCTTGGTGGTCTCCAGGCGAGCCAGGTGCATGCCCAGGCAGACATGGGCACCGTGGGCGAATCCGATGTGCGGCTTGCGTTCCCGGAAGATGTCGAAGGTCTCTGGATTCGCCCAACGGGTCTCGTCATGGTTGGCGCTGCCCAGGCTCAGCATCATCGTCGCGCCCTTGGGAATCGCGACGCCACCCAACTCGGTGTCCACCGTGACTTCCCGCATGAAGTTCAGCAGCGGTGTCTCCCAACGGATTCCCTCTTCGATCGCCTGCGGCAGCAGGGTGCGGTCGTGCCGCACGGCGTCCAGCTGGTCGGGATGGGTCAACAGCGCCATGCCCAGGCTTGCCATCGAGCGCGACGTCGTCTCGGCACCGGCGGGCAGCAGGTTGCGCATGAACCCGATGATCTGCTCGTCGGACATCTTCACCCCGTTGACCTCGGCCCGGGTCAGGATCGACACCATGTCGTCGCAGGGCTCGCAGCGGCGCTCGGCGAGGATGTCGACGAAGTACGCCTTCATCTCCGCGGAGGCCCGCATGGCGCACTCCATGTCGCCGCGGAACCCGAGCAGGTCGATCGCCAACCGGTGGAACTCGCCGATGTAGGCCTCCGGAAGCCCCAGCAGCGCGGCGATCACGCGAACCGGAATCGGCATGAACACCGTGTCGACCAGGTCGGTGCGCTTCCCGTCCTTGAACTTGGCGATGGTGCGGTCCACCAGCGGGCCGACGAGTTCGGCGTCCCAGCGCGCCATCGACGAGCGCGCGAATGCGAACTCGTGCAGCCTGCGGTACACCGCGTGCTCGGGCTCCTGCATCTCGAGGATCGTCGGGCCTTGCAGGGGACGCACCACGTCCTCGTAACAGCGGGTGCTGTAGGTGAGGTTGTCGGTGAATACCGCCTTGACGGCGTCGAACGTGTACGCAGTGAAGGTCATCGGGCCGTCTGCCGACTGGCCCATCATGCCGAGTTCGGGCCATCCCGCGTGTACCGGACTCTGCGCCCGCAACGCGGCCAACAGCGGATAAGGGGAGGCATCCCCGTCCGCGCCCATCCGAGCGTTGAACTTGTCCTGCGAGTCCCGGATCCGTTGATCGAGGTCCTCGGTAGCCGCCGACTCCGCCATGGTGCACCTCCGAAACATGTGCGCGACTCGCATCAACATACACCCTGGTGGTTGCTGCCCCGCATGTTGTACGTTGACTTGGCCGCCCGGTGCCCGCAGGGTGAAAGCTCAACGAGGAGCACTCCATTGAGAAATCGGACAACTCGCGTCGTACAGTGGGCCACCGGGGCCGTCGGACGGCACGCGTTGGCCGAATTGATCGAGAATCCCGATTTCCAACTCGTGGGCGTGCTGGTCTACGACCCCGACAAGGCGGGCCTCGACGCCGGTGCGCTGTGCGGGCTGCCACCCACCACCGGGGTGCCGGCCACGACCGACAAAGACGCGATCGTCGCATTGGGCGCCGACGTAGTGGTCCACGCGGCCAGCAAGGCGCACGCAGTGGAGACCAACGCGCAGGACATCTGCCGGTTGCTGGCCGCCGGCAGCAACGTCATCACCACCACGTCCTACAACCACCTGCCGACCTACGGCACGCAGACCGAGACGGCCTTCGCCGAGGCGTGCCGGGCCGGCGGGTCGCGGTTCCATGCCGCCGGCGAGAACCCCGGGTTCATGTTCGAGCGGCTCATCGCGACCCTGACGGGGCTGAGCAAGACGATCGAGCGCATCGACCTCTACGAGGCCACCGACGTGTCGGCGGTGCCCAGTCGGCCGATGCTGGTCGACCTGATGGGCATGGGCCGTCCCCCTGAGGACGTGGCCATCGATTCGCCGATCATCAAGAAACTCGACATGGCCTACCGGCAGACGCTGAATGCCACCGCGGATGTCCTGGGCGTCACGTTGTCCCACATCGACGTCGCGGTGGACGCGACCACGCTTACGCACGACATCGAGATCCCGATCGGCACGATTTCAGCCGGTACCGTCGTCGGACAACGCTTCTCGTGGGTCGGCCACCTCGCGGGCCGCCCGCTGCTCGCGGTGCACGAGGAGTGGGTGCTCACCCGCGACCTGCCGCAATGGGGCCTGCGACCCCTGGCGCCAGGTGATAAGGCGCCGCTGATCCGCGCCGTCGTCAAGGGCATGCCCAGCTTCGAACTGCAACTCGACGTCGGGTCGGATGACGTGGCGTCGGATGACGTGGCCCCGACCGGCCAGCACGCGATACCCGGACACCTCATGATCGCCATGAGCGCTGTGCGCGCCATTCCCGACGTGCTGGCCAGGCCGCCCGGGATCGTCACGGCGCCGGTGTTCGGAGCGCTGCGACTGGGCGCGCCGCGTTGACGCTTATTGCGGATCGGGGTGCGCCGCACCGATCAATTCCCGGCCGCCCCGGGTCGCCCGCCGCGCGACAGGTAGTCACTCGGGGCGGCGTGGAAGACGTGGCCACTGGCGTCCGGCAGCACCCGGCGGGCCACCAGGTAGTCGACGCCCATCCACCCTTGCCGGATGTAATGGCCGAAGCGCAAACATGTTCCGGGTGCGCCGCTGGCACTGGGGACCAGCTTCACGTCTTCGATCGCCTCCTTGACGCCGGCACCGGTGAGCGGTCGGGCGCCCGCGAGCCCGCGGACGATCACGGTCGCGACGTCATGGCACAGTCCTGGCATGAAATACCGCCGACGGTGGCCGTACCGCGCCTCGAACCGGTCCAGGAAGGCCTGGCCCACCTGGTTTCGCTCGTCGTAGCTGTCCAGCCCGATCCAGCCTGCGAGGTGTCGCATCCATTCGTCGCTGATATGCGCCATTTCGAACGCGGTGGTCGTATAACGCGGCGGATCCCAGTCCGCCACCGCCAGTGCGTCGTTGAATCCCCAGAGTCCGTGTCCGAATCCCACGTGCACGATCGCGTCCGGCGCTGCGCGGCGAAGCTCGGCGACGGCTGCGACCTTGTCGGTTTCCACCTGCGGTATGGCGACGGTGGTGACCAACTGCAGCCCCGCCTCGGTATAAGCCCGCTCGGCGTAGGCAAGGTATTCCTTGCCGATCAGCGAGGACTCCCACGCGATCGCGATGCGCCGGTGACCGTCGCCGCACAGCACTGCGGCGAGCATGCGTGGTTCCTCGGGCATCGACCCGTTGTTGAGTGCGAAGCACCACTCCCCAAGCGCGCCTTCGGAACCCGACAAGACGATGATCGGCACCTTGGCGACCCGCTCGACGTGCGACCGCAGCGGCACGGCGTTGTCCGAGACGTAGGGCCCGAAGATGACCAGACAGCCCTCGGCGACGAGTTCGTCGAAGGCCCGTTCGACCGCGTGGTAGGTGCCGTTGGGCAGGCCGACCACGTCGCGTCGCACCAACTCGACGGGCCGGTCGATCAGACCCGCGGCCAACGCCTCCTCGAACACCAACTTGAGCGCGTCCACGGTGTCGTCGTCGGTGTCTGCCTGGGTCGGATAGTCGTTGAGCAACCCGACGCGCAGCGGAGCCACCGAACCGTACCCACGCACCGCCCCGCGAGCCATACCCCGCAACATACATGATGAATGTTGCTACGATCACAGACTATGGCCAGACGAGGCGGCACGGCCGACGACCGCCGCGCCCGCGGCGACCAGACCCGGCGCGACCTGGTCGACGCCGGACGGGCACTGTTCGTCGAGAAGGGCTACTTCAACACCAGCATCGGCGACCTGGTAAACCGGTCCGGGGTGGGCACCCGCGGTGCGTTCTACCACCACTTTCGCGACAAAGCCGAGTTGTTCCGCGCGGTCTTCGAGGAGGTGGAACGAGACCTCACCCTGCGCTCCATCGCCAGTCCGCCCCAGGGCGCCGATTCGTGGCAACGCCTCAGCCATGGCCTGCACGGGTTTCTCGAGTCGGCCACCGAACCTGAGGTCCAGCGCGTGATGCTGCTCGACGGTCCGGTGGTCCTCGGCTGGCGGTCGCTGCGGGCGATCGAGCGGGACAACAGCCTGGCGATGATCAACGACATGGTGCGCGACGCGATCACCGACGGGGTCATCGAGGATGAGCCGGTCGAGGAACTCACACACGTCCTGGTGGCCGCCGTCGAGGAGGCCGCGCTGCTGGTCGCGCATTCGGCGGATCCACGCCGCGCCCGCGAGCGGGCCGCCAGAATCCTGGATCGGGTACTGCTCGGCTTTACGCGAAGAAATCGAAAAGCTTTCCACCAGTGACGGTTCAACCGAGGCAATCGACATGGACGAGCGGATGAAAATCACCGTTTCCGGTGCGGGATTTCGTTGGTTCGCCATCTGATAGCGTCGCTTTCAACCTGCTCCAAGGAGAACCATGCAGCCAGAGGACATGATCCTGGTCCGCGCCGATGACCCTCTCGAGTTCGATGCCTGAGCGGCTGCGGGTCGCGGTCGTCGGGGCATCGGCGGGTCTGGGCCGGTGCATCGGCACCGGCATGGCCGAGCGCGGTGCCCATGTCGCACTGCTCGCCCGCCGACGCGAGCGGCTCGTCGACGCCGCCAAAGAAGCCGGCAACGGCGCCGTGGCCATCGTCTGCGACGTGACCGACGCGGCCGCGTGTCAACGCGCATTCGGTGAGGCCGTCGAAGCGCTGGGCGGCCTCGACGCCATGGTCTACAGCACCGGCATCGGCATCCTTGCCCCGCTGGCCGACGTCAGCGCTGAACAGTGGGCACAACTGTTCGCCACCAACGTGATTGGCGCCTCACTGGCGACCGCGGCCGCCGCTCCGCACCTCGCCGCCGCCGGCGGATCGGCCGTGTACCTGTCGTCGCTGAGCGCGTCGTACTCCACGCCCTGGCCGATGCTCGGCGCCTACGCGGTCAGCAAGGCCGCCCTGGACAAGCTCGTCGAAGCATGGCGGGTCGAACATCCCGGGATCGGCTTCACTCGCCTCTCCGTGGGCGACAGCGTGGGCGGCACCGGCGACTCGCAGACCGAATTCAACAAAGACTGGGATCCCGCGACATTTGCCACCGCGATGAACTTCTGGCTGGAACACGGCTACATGCAGGGTGGTCTGGTCGACGTGGATCATCTCACCGGCATGGTCGATTCGATCATCCGTTGCGGCAACAGCAGTTTCATCCCCTACCTCGTCCTGGCTCCCCGCCCGTCCAACGCCGTCAAAGAGCGCTTCTCATGACGCGGGAACACCTCACCTGCCCTGAAAGCGGGCGGGTCGCCGCTGCGCGAATGACAGTAAGCCCTCCTGCAGGTCGGCGGTGTGCGAAACCACTTCGGCCGCCCAGGCTTCCTGTTCGAAGGCACGTTGACGGCCCGATTCCGACGACACCGACAGCAGACGCTTGGTGAGCGAGAGCGTCACGGTCGGCCCCTGGGCCAGCCGCCGCGCCCAGTCTTCCGCGGTGCCGTCGACGTCATCGGCGGGGACCACGCGGTTCACCAGTCCCAGCCGCTCACAAGCGTGGGCGTCGACGGGATCGCCCAGCATCAGCAGTTCGGCGGCCCGGCGCAGGCCGACGATGCGCGTGAGCAGGTGGACGGCTCCCGAATCGGGCAGGATGCCGCGGTGGACGAAGGTTTCGACGATCTTCGCCTGATCGGACATCACCACGAGGTCGCAGGCGAGCACCAGGCTCGCGCCCGCGCCGGCCGCCGTGCCGTGCACCGCGGCCACCACCGGCTTGTCGCAGTCGAGGATGGCGACGATCAATCGCTGCCAACCCTGTTGCAGCATCCGGGCAATGTCTCCGGGCAGACGTGGCTCCGCGGGCGCCCCGGACGGCGTCAGTCCCGCGCCGGTGCAGAAATGGCGCCGGCCGGCGGCACTGAGCAGCACCGCGCGCACCTCCCGAGCATCGTGCGCGCGCTGGAACGCGTCGAGCAATGCGTCACGCGCCAAGGGCGACAACGAATTACCCACATCCGGGCGATCAATGGTGATACGGCAGACGCCGTCCTCGCCCACCGACGCCCGGATTCCCGGCTGGTCTTCGGTCATCTCACGGCCTCATCTCGAACCAGTGTTAACGGCGTTTCCGCTTTTCGGGTATCTTAATTTCCATCCTCACATCCCATCCTCACAGCGAGGGTGTCTGCAGCCACAAGGAGGAGGGCGCTTGATGGCGGATGCCGGCCAGATCACCGACGAAGGCCTCGCCAGGTTGCGCGCCACAATCGGTATCGCCGTTCCCCATACCAGGCCCCCGCACTACCTTCGCCCGAACGAGGATTGCTTCCGCCATATCGCCGAATGCTACGGCGACCCGAATCCGCTGTGGACGGATCCCGAATATGCGGCGAAGTCGCGGTGGGACGGACCGATCGCGCCGCCTCCGTTGGTGGGCGGTGACACCCTGATCGGCGAAGACGAAGTCACCGAGCTCTCGGACGAGGACCGCGCACTGACCAAGGGGGACCCACTGCGCGGTGTGCACGCCTTCTACTCGGGAGCCGCGCGCGAGTGGTGGGCACCTCTGCGCGCCAACCACCGGGTATTTCGGCGCAATGCCCTGGTCGCCGCGCTGGACAAGAGCAGCGATTTCGCCGGACGCGCTATTCACGAGTGGTCGGCACAGGTCTTTCGCGACGACGACGGGACCATCCTTGCAGGCCAGTACCGCAACATGATTCGAACCGAGCGAAATAAGGCCCGCGGCCGCAAGAAGTACGACGGTGTCGAACTCAAGACGTGGACCGAAGCCGAAATCGCCGAGATCGACGAACGATACGCCCGCGAGGAACCCCGGGGTGCGCTGCCGCGCTGGTGGGAGGACGTGCAGGAGGGCGACGACCTCGGCCCGCTGACCAAGGGTCCGCTGACCGTCACCGACATGGTCTGCTGGCACGTCGGAATGGGCATGGGCCTGTACGGGGTGCTTCCGCTGCGGTTGGCATGGCAGAACCGGCAACGGATTCCGCGCTTCTACACCCCTAACGAAGAGGGCGTCCCCGACGTGCAGCAACGCGTCCACTGGGAACCGACTGCGGCACGAAACGCCGGTAACCCCACCACATTCGACTACGGCCGAATGCGCGAAACCTGGCTGATCCACCTGTGCACCGACTGGATGGGCGACGACGCCTGGTTGTGGAAGCTGGATTGCGAATTCCGGCTTTTCAACTACGTGGGCGACCTGCATACGGTCCGGGGCAGCGTGACGCGCAAGTACCTCGCCGACGGCAACCGGCCGGCGGTCGACGTCGACCTCGCCGCAACCAATCAGCGCGGCGAGCTCACTACCCCGGGCCACGCCACAATTCTGTTGCCCAGCCGCCGATACGGCCCGGTGCAGCTGCCCGATCCGCCCGGGGGCGCCACCAACCTGCCCGACCTGCTCGACGCCGTCGCAGCGGATTTCGCGAACCGCTAGCCCCGGATGACGTCAATGACGTATGCGAGCGTGCCCGGCCTTCGCGCCGGCCTCGACGGCCCGGTGCTGAGGTTGACGCTGGACCGGCCCGACCACCGCAACGCGATCGACGACGACATGCTCGACGCCATGATCGGCCACATCACCGCGGCCGGATCGGACGAACGAGTGCGCGTCGTGCGCATCGACGGTGTGGGACCGGACTTCTGCGCCGGCAAGGACCTGATCGCGGCCAACTCGAAATCGGGCCCCAAGCCGCGGGTCGGAACCAACCAGCGCCGGTTGCCCCACACGGCACACCGGCTGATCCCGCTGTTGACGCAGACGCAGGTTCCCGTCGTCGCGGTGGTCCGGGGCTGGGTCGCGGGCCTCGGGTTCCACATCGCCTTGGCGGCCGACTTCTGCCTTGCCGCAACCGATTCCCGCTTCTGGGAACCGTTCATGGCCCGCGGCTTCACACCGGACAGCGGTGCGGGGTGGCTGTTGCCGCGACTCATCGGCCTGGTGCGAACCCGGCAGCTGCTGATGCTCGGCGAGGAGATATCCGGTGCCACCGCGGCCGAGTGGAACATCATCGCGGGCGCGCATCCGGCGGACCAATTGGATTGCGCCGCAGATAGCCTCGTCGCCAAGCTGGCCCAGGCGCCCACCGTCGCCCTCGGCCTGACCAAGTGGTTGCTGCACAGCGGCACCACTCTCGAACTGGACCGCTATCTGCACAACGAGGCGATGGCGCTGGAGCTGTCCGTCCGCAGCGAAGACTTCCGCGAGGGCCTGGCCGCATTCAAAGACAAGCGCGCTCCGCGCTTTCAGGGACGATGAGCCGGCCCCCGGTCACCGCCACTACCACCGTCGACGGCGCCGTCGCCGCGGTCAGGAAGTGGGTCGCCGAGCAGGTGCCACAGGAATGGCAACGGGCCGCCCGGGATGGGCCGGTCGCGTTGCGTGCTGTCCGCACGCCGGACGACTACCGGCGCTGGTACCCAGCCTTCGCTGCGTCGGGCCTCGTCGCGCCGACGTGGAAGGTGGAATACGGTGGCCTCGGCGTCGGCAGCGACGTCGCCCGCGCGATCGAGGGGGTGCTGGCGCCGCTGCGGCTGGGCAGGCTGAATCCTTTGGGTCTCAACAACACCGCGGCCGCCCTGTTCAGCCACGGAACCGAACAGCAGCGGCTGCGGTTCCTGCCGCCGATCGTCCGCAACGAGGAATTGTGGTGTCAATTGTTCTCCGAACCCGGCGCCGGCTCGGACCTCGCATCGCTGGGCACCCGCGCCGTCCAAGACGGTTCGGGGACAGGAGACTGGATCATCTCCGGCCAGAAGGTCTGGACCACCTGGGCCGATACCGCCCATTTCGGCATCCTGCTGGCCCGCACCGATCCAGACCGCCCCAAACACACCGGTATCACCTATTTTCTGCTGGACATGCACCAGCCGGGCGTGCAGGTGCGCCCGCTGCGCCAGATCACCGGGGAGACCGAGTTCAACGAGGTATTCCTCGACGAGGCAAGGGTTCCTGACGCGTACCGTATCGGCGAGGTGAACGACGGTTGGCGGGTCAGCGCCTCCACGCTGTCCAGTGAGCGGCAGATGGTGTCCGGCGACACGGGCCGCATGGGCGGCTCCAGCGCCGAGCGGCTGATCGACCTCGCTAAACGCACCGGCCGCTGGGACGACCCGGTCATTCGCGACAAGGTGATGCGGCTGTGGGCGCAGGAGAAGATCCGCGGCTGGACCAATGCCCGCGTGCGCGCCGCACTTTCGGCCGGACAGTCACCGGGGGCGGCCTCGTCGATCGGTAAGGTGCACCAGGCCACACTCAATCAGCAGATCCAGGATCTGATGGTCGACCTATTGGGCACCTCGGCGCTCGCGTGGCCGGCCGGGGACGATGCCGACGCGCTGCCCCGCGAGGTGCACGGCATGCTGCGCAGTCTCGCCAACGGCACCGAGGGCGGCACCACCGACATCAACAAGAACATCCTCGGGGAACGCGTGCTCGGACTGCCCAAGGAACCCGATCCCTGGAAGGGCAAGCCCTGGAAAGACATCCCACGCTCGTGAGCGGCTACCAACGCCTGATCGTCGAGAAGCAGGACGGCATCGGCTGGCTGATCCTGAACCGGCCGGAGTCCGGCAACGCGTTCGACGCCCGCATGCTCGACGAACTCGAGGCGGCCTGGTCGCAACTGGACGACGACCCCGACGTGCGGGTGATCGTCAACACCGCCAACGGCAAGTCCTTCTGTACCGGCATGGACCTGGGGCAGGTCGCGCGGGACAAGGAAGCGATGCGGCGGCACTCCCGCCGCACCCGGGACGCCGAGCTGAGGATCTCGTCATGGCAGTGCGGTGTCTGGAAGCCCGTCATCGCGGCCGTCAACGGGGTCTGCGCCGGTGGGGGCATGCACCTGGTCGCCGACGCGGACATCGTCATCGCAGCGGGGGGTGCGTCGTTCGTCGACCCGCACGTCTCGCTGGGCCAGGCCGTCGCCTACGAGGCCATCACGCTGCTGCGCAAGTCCCCGATGGAGGCCATCCTGCGAATGGCGTTGACCGGCAAAGGCGAACGCATCTCGGCCGATCGCGCATATCAGCTCGGCATCGTGTCCGAGGTGGTCGACGACGGGCAGTTGCGCGCTGCGGCGGCCCGCGTGGCGGCGGCGGTCGCGTCGAACTCGCCGACTGCCCTGCGCGCCACCAAGATCGCGCTGTGGCATTCCCTGGAGGTTGGCCTGAGCGACGCCTGCGCTCATGCCCGCGAGCTGATCTGGGAACTGCGCGATCACCCCGACCACGCCGAGGGCGCCCGCGCCTGGCGCACAAAGCGTCAGCCGCGTTGGCAACCCGCGGCCAGATTCGCTACGGAGGCGCGACCGTGACCGAGGGCTATCACCACCTGATCGTGGAGCGGCGCGGCCCGGTCGGCTGGATCATCAACAATCGTCCGGAACGGCTCAACGCCTACAACGCCGTGATGCGCGCCGAGTTCCCCAGGGCGTGGACCGAACTCGACCGCGATCCCGAGGTGCGGGTGATCGTGCACACCGGCAATGGCCGGGCCTTCCAGACCGGTGCCGACGTGAATGACCTTGACGGCGAAGGAATTCTGCAGTTCCAGGAGGCCATGCGTACGCTGGATCTGCGGCTGACCGGGGCGAACATGAACGTCGGCAAGCCGGTGATCACGGCCGTCAACGGGGTGTGCGCGGGCGGTGGCCTGCACTGGGTCGCCGACGCCGACGTGGTGATCGCCGCCTCGGATGCCACCTTCCTGGACCCGCACGTGTCCATCGGACAGGTCAGCGCGCTGGAGACGATCGCGCTGATGCGCAAGATGCCGGCCGGGGCGGTCCTGCGAATGGCGTTGGTGGGCAGCCACGAACGGCTCACCGCGCAACGCGCATACGAACTGGGCATGATCAGCCAGGTGGTGGACCCGCCTGAGATGCTGCGCGATACGGCGCAGGAACTCGCCGAGAAGATCGCCCGCAACTCCCCCGCGGCGATGCGGGCCACCAAGCGGGCACTGTGGGGAGCGCTCGAGTACGGCCTGACCGACGCCTGCCGCGCCGGCGCCGAACATCTGACCTCGATGTGGGGACACCCCGACCAGAACGAGGGACCGGTGGCGTTCGCCGAGAAGCGTGTTCCCAATTGGCTTCCCCTGGAACCGGACTCATGACGCTTGCCGATGTGCTGGACGGCATCCCGGAGATCCCGGTCCACACCCGCAACGGCGATGTGCCCGCCGCCGCCCTGACGGACAGCGCCGAGCGGCTCGGCCGGATACTCGCAGAGCTGGGCCTGACGACCGGGCAGGTCGTGGCGGCGATGATGCCCAACGACGCCAACACGGTCGCGGCCCTCTTCGGGACCTGGCACGCCGGCGGGGTCTACACGCCGCTCAATCCCCGCGCCGCGGACGCCGAACTGACCGCCCAGCTGCAGCTGCTGGATCCGGTCGCGGTGGTCACGACCGACGACCTCGCATACCGCTTCACGGCCTGTGGGAGGCATGTCGTGACGTGCACCGGCCTGGCCTGGTCCGAGCGGCGCCACGACGTCAAACCGCGCCAGGTGCGCGCCTACGGGCCCGAAGTGGCGTTGTTGCAGTTCACTTCCGGCACCACCGGCGCCCCTAAACCCGTTCCACTGAACCATGAAACCGTCCTCGACCTGATCGACCGGCTGCTGGCCAGGCTGCGCGGCGCCAAACCGGTGGCGGGCAACCGAACACCGGTTCCCAACCTGGTGCCGCTGTCGTTGTCCCTGTGGGCCGGAATCTATCAGGTGCTGTTCGCTTTTCGCGCCGGCTCCGGCGTCGTGCTGATGGACCGGTTCACGCCGGCCGACTTCGCCGCCCTGGTTCGTCGGCATCAGGCGCGCTCCACGGTGCTGCCGCCGGCCGCCTTGACGATGATCCTGCACGACGACGAGATCACCGACCTGTCGCCATTGAAGATCGTGCGCTCGATCACCGCTCCCCTCGCGCCGGCGCAGGCCCGCCGATTCCGCGACCGGTTCGGGGTGATCGTGCTCAATTCCTATGGGCAGACCGAACTCGGCGGTGAGGTCGTCGGCTGGTCGGCCGCCGACGCCCGCGAGTACGGCGAGACCAAGCTCGGTTCGGTCGGACGCCCGCTGCCGGGCATCGACGTCACGGTGCGCGACGACGAGGTCATGGTCCGCACCCCCACGACCGCGGCACGCAAGATCGACGCGCAGTTCCACGACCGCCTGACCGACGACGGCTGGTTCCACACCGGCGACCTCGGGTGGTTCGACGATGACGGCTTCCTGTGGCTCGACGGCCGCATCTCGGACATGATCAACCGCGGTGGCCTGAAGGTGTTCCCGGGCACCGTCGAGGACGTGCTGGCCGCCGCCACGGGTGTCCGGGAGGCGGCGGTGGTCGGGATCGCCGACGAGCGCGTTGGCGAGGTGCCCTGGGCGTTCGTGGTGCGTGCCGACGAGCGAGTGAGCGCCGCGGACCTGCTGACCTGGTGCCGGGAGCGGCTGTCGCCGTACCGGGTACCCGAACGGATCGTGTTCGTGGACCGACTGCCGCGCAACGACACCGGCAAGATCGTCAAGCGTGAGCTCGCCGCGTTAGCCGAACCGTGAACGCAGTTCGGCCTTGAGCACTTTGCCGGTCATGTTGCGCGGCAACACGTCCACCATTTCGAGGCGCTCCGGAAACTTGTGTCGGCTCAGTCCGGCCGCGCGGCAATGCGCCACCAGGGAATCCAGCTCGATCCCGGCGTCGGAGGCCGGCACCACCACGGCACACACCCGTTCGCCGGTGCGCACGTCCGGCACCCCGATGACGGCTACGTCGGCGACGTGCGGATGCGTCACCAACACCCCTTCGACCTCGAGCGCCGATATGTTTTCCGCGTTGCGGATGATCGCGTCCTTGATTCGGCCGGTGATCGCGATGTTGCCGTCGGCGTCGATGCGGCCGCGGTCCCCGCTGCGGAACCAGCCGTCGGAGTCGAATGCGTCCGCGTCCAGGGCCGGATCGACGTAGCCGAGAAAACACTGCGGACCCTTGAGGCGCAATTCGCCTTCCCCGCCGGAGCCGACGTCGTGCCCCGAATCGTCGACGACCCGGACTTGGACTCCGCGCACCGGCGGCCCGACAGTGTGGTCCATCACGGCGGGCTCCGCGTCGGTCGGGGGCGAGGTCACCACCGGAAACTCGGTCAGCCCCCACGAATTCGCGATACCGGGCACCGAGAACGTCTCGCGGACTTGTCTTCCCAGCTCAGGTGTGATCGGAGCACCGCCGCCCAGACAGGCTCGCAGTTCCGGGAAGAGCGGGGTCTCGCCGTGCCGCCCCTGGGCCGCCATGAACGCCACGAAAAACGGCGTGGCCGTGCCGAGAAAGGTGGGGCGGTGCGCGGCGATCGCTGCCGGTGACGTCGCCGCGTCGAAGTGGTCGAACAACACCAGCCGCATGCCCGTCAACATGCTCCCGGCCAGCATCACTGCCCCGCCGATGTGGGAAACCGGAAACGCGATCGGGTTGACATCGGCACTCGTCGCGCCGACCATGCCCACCACGCCCGCCGACCCGGCGACCACCGACCCGTCGTTGTGCCGCACACCCTTTGGGGCCGCCGTCGTCCCCGATGTGTAGTAGACCCAGCGGGCCTCGTCACCCGACCTCGGCGGCGGGGGCAGGGCAGCGGGATCACCGGCGGGCAACCGAAGCCCGTCTTGCGGCGCCGCTTCATGGTCGACGACGATCGTCGCCAATCCCAGGTCTGCCGCCAAGGCGCCGTGGTCGAAGCCGCGCCACACCCCGGGAACGATCAGCACCTCGGTGCCGAGTTGGGCTGTGACAAAACCGACTTCACTCTCACGCCAGATCGGCAATATCGGATTCTGCACGGCGCCCAGGCGGGCCAGGGCGAGCATGACCACCATCGTCTCCAGCGTCGTCGGCAGTTGCCACGACACCACCGATCCGGCGCCGATACCCCGCGCCGCAAGTGCCGCCGCGCTGCGTTCCGCCGCGTCCCGCAGTTGCAGGTTGGTCAGGCTGCGGCCGTAGTCGTCGCACAGGATCAGCCGATCGAGATGGTGGCGCGCGGCCGTTTCGACGAGTCCCCAGTAGGTGTCGCTCACGTGGTCACCACCGCCTCAATCTGGCTCGCGCGTGAAAGTCACGACGCGACACGCCAGGTTACCGTCAGCACGATAACGTCTATTCTCATGCCCGGACCCACACTCGCGGAACTCCTCACACCAGCCACCACCGCCCTCGTCACGCAGGAATGCCAGGGCGGAGTCATCGGCCCGAACGCGGGGCTCCGGATGCTTGCCGACGCGGCGCGTCCCGTGGCGATTCCCAACATCGGCCTGCTGCTCGACGCGGCCCGTGGCGCGGGTGTCACCGTCGTGCACTGCCTGATGCAGCGGCGCGCCGACGGCCGCGGATCCAACACGAATGCGCGGCTGTTCGCGGCGGGCAAGTCGATGCGGGTCGACTTGGCGCCCGGCAGCGAAGGCGGCTCGGTGCTGCCGGAATTCGGTCCGGCGCCCAGCGACCTGGTGCTGACCCGGACCCACGGGGTCGGGCCGATGACCGGCACCGACCTGGATTCGGTGCTGCGCAACCTCGGGATCAGAACGATTGTCGGCGTCGGCGTTTCGGTCAACGTCGCGATACCCAACTTCGTGATGGACGCCGTCAACCGGGCATACCAGTTCGTGCTGCCCCGCGATGCCGTCGCGGGCTTCCCGCAGGACTACGTCGACGCCGTGATCGACAACACCCTGGCGCTGCTCGCGACCGTGACCACGACAGCCGAGGTCGTCAAGGCCTGGACGTAGACCGTCAGCACCCGAGTCGGTC
Organism: Mycobacterium sp. NGS68; assembly: GCF_059812195.1. Taxonomy (NCBI): domain Bacteria; kingdom Bacillati; phylum Actinomycetota; class Actinomycetes; order Mycobacteriales; family Mycobacteriaceae; genus Mycobacterium; species Mycobacterium sp. NGS68. The sequence goes on from NZ_JCALCE010000041.1 coordinate 27,959, forward strand.
GGCGAGGTCGAGGAAGTCGGCCGCGTTGATGTCGAACTCGTCGGAATAGCCCACGTCCGCGACGCCGTCGGCCCCGAACTCCAGCGGCCGCGCGACGAAGGCGGTGCGAAAGCCCAGGCCGCCCGCCGCACGGATGTCGTACTTGTGGCTCGCCACCATCATGATCTCGGCGGGATCCAGGCCGAGATACTTGGCGGCCATCCGATAGCCGGCCGGGTCCGGTTTGAACACCCCGGCCATCTCGGCGGCGAAGATGACGTCCCAGGGCAGGCCCGCGCGCTTGGAGATGTTGACCACCGCGCTGACATCGGCGTTGGACAGCGTGGCCAGGGTGTACGCGGTCTTGAGCCGGGTCAGTCCGGGCACCACGTCCGGCCACGGCCGCAGCCGCTGCCACGCCAGCGCGAGATCCTCACGCTCGGCCGGCGAGAATCCGGTCATGCCGGCGTCGTTCAGCACGGCGTCCAACGCGGCGCGATACACCGAGTGCACGGAAACCCACGGGCCTCCGCCGGCGCACTCCAACGCGGCAAAATAGCCTGCGCGCCAACGCCTTACCAGTTCAGGCCAGTCGGCGTCGGGGTAACGCCCCGCGCTGATCCGCCGCGCCTCGGCGCAGACGGTGGAGTGAAAGTCCGTCGCCGTACCCTGCACGTCGAACAACAACGCCTTCACCGCGTGGGTCATCATCCAATGTTCCCAGGCCGCGAATCTACGATGTGCCTCGTGGCCGACGAACCGACCGAGACCGAACCCGACTACCGCTTCACCCTGGCCAACGAGCGGACGTTTCTGGCCTGGCAGCGCACGTCGCTCGGGTTGCTCGCGTCGGCGGTCGCGTTGGTGCAACTCGTTCCCGAACTGGCGATCCCCGGTGCGCGCCGACTGCTCGGCATCGGGCTTGCCGCGCTGGCGATCTTCACCAGCGCCATGGGCCTGGTGCGCTGGCGGCAGGCGGACCGCGCGATGCGCCGCAACCAGCCGTTGCCGCGCCATCCCACGCCGGGCTTTCTCGCGGTGGGCCTGATCGTGCTCGGTGTCCTCGCCCTCGGCCTGGTGATCGCCAAGGCGGTGTGGGGGTGAGCCGGCCGACGGCGGCGGGCGGACCGAGTCGCGGGCTGCAGGCCGAGCGCACCCGGTTGGCGTGGACCCGGACGTCGTTCTCGTTCCTGGTCAACGGCGTGCTCCTGGCGCTGAAGAACGTGCACAATTCCGAAGGGCTGGTCGCGCAGATCCCGACCGCGCTGGCGGCCGCCGTCGCGCTCGGTACGTACCTGATCTCGGTGCGACGCGAGCGTGTCCTCGCGATCCGTCCTTTGCCGCCGCGGATCACGCCGCGCCGCGAGGTGTACATCATCGGGCTGAGCACGCTGGTACTGGTCCTCGTGACGGCGGTCGCACACTTGATCTGAGCGCCGCTATGACACGTCGGCGATCGAAACCGTCGGCGCGGCAAGGTCGGTGACGTTATCGGCGACGTGGTCCCGTCGGCCGTCGGTCACCACGAACAGGGTTCCGGCGGGCGGCTTCGGTGTCGTGGGCGCGACGAAGGCGACGACGTTGCCGTCCAGCCGTCTGGACACCAGCGTCTGCTCGGAATCCGCCTGAACCCACTTGCCCTGGTCCAGTTTCCACGCCGTCGTCGAAATCGCGGAGGTCCCCGCGCACGCCTGCTGGGCGGCGCTTATGTGAAGCAGGCCGTCCCTATCCCACCAAATCGCCCTGGTGGTGCCACGATTGTCGATCGCATACGGCGTGGGCGCCGACGTCAGCGCACCCGTTGCGGTATCGATCACGCCGACGGCATCTTTCGGGCAGGCCGCGCGTATCGCAGTGACATACGCAAACTTCCGCCCGTCGGGACTCGGAAAGCCAACGCGGATGGGCTGTTTGTCGGGTGCGGGGCCTAGGGGATGGAACGCGAGGTCACGGCCCATCGCGACGAGGTCATCGCCGCTGTCGGGCGCCCCGCCCGGCCGGACGAAGACCGCGATTCCGCCGGCTAAGCTAATCAGGCGCGTGCCCGCGGGCAGATCGACCGGTTTCCTGGTCGGCGCCGCGCCCGGATTGCCCAGGTCGACGGACACCAGGTTGGGGGCCTCCCACCACGTGATGGTGTCTCCCCCGCCGGCGAACACCCGCTCGGCGGTGGACGGGATGGTCCTGGCGGAGTGGGCCGCAAATCCGACGGCGACGATCTGGCTGCCGTTGGCGGCGGCGACGAACTTGCCGCTCTCGGTGAAGACCGGGTACCTGGGCTCGGCCGAGGAGGCGACGGTCGCGGTGACGGTCGAGCCGCGAACGAGGGCGAGCTGAGCGGCGGTGGTGAACGCGAAACCGGGCTGCGTGGCAGTGCTGACGGTGGCGCGCGGCCCGCCGCAGCCGACCACCGCCGCGACGGCGACGCACAGCGCCGCCAACCGGGTCCGGAGTATCGGCAGGCCCATGCTCAGCGGCTCAGCACGGCGATGGCTTTGTTGAAGTAGGCGAGGCGGTCGTCATACCCCGTGAGCCCGCCGTTGATCGCGCGGGTGACGGCCGCGAAGTTGCCGGTTTCCGCGGCCTGGTTGAGCGGCACGACGCTGCCGTCGGGCAACGTCGCGGGGTGGTTGTTCCAGAACCAGGTCGCGACCTTGAAGCCGTACTCGGGGCTGGCGACCAGGTCGGGGTTGTTGACCAGGTCGACACCCAGCGCCTGTCCGGCGAGGTCGTAATTGTGCCGTCCCGTGAGCTGGATCGGCCCGCGCCCCCGGTACCGGTAGCCGTCGCCGGGCTGCGTGTTCCCGAGCTGTCCGGACACATTTGTGTAGGAACCGCCGACGCCGTCGAGGGTGCCGGGAGGGAAGGTGACGCCCGCATACTCGGGACCGTACATCTTGGTGCACTCGGCTTCGCTGCGCAGCTCCGACCAGTACTTCAGTTCGCCCGACTCCACGGCGAACGTGGCCAAGAACGCGGCGCGCGCCTCGGGCGAGGTCATTCCCGCCTGCTGCATCGCATCGCTGAGCGGACCCGCGTATCGTTCGCAGTCCGCCATCGACAGCGTCGGGAAGATCTCGTGCAGCTGTTCGGCAGTAACGCCCGGCCCGGGTGGCGGCGGTTGCTGAGGCAGCGGCAACCCGTTGGCGTCCAGTTTGACGTCGCCGACGGCACCGCGCAGCGCGTTGGCCAGCTCCTGATCGGCCGTTTGCGCCTGAACCTTGACCTTGTCCAGATCCTGCTGCAGGAGCTGCCAGGCGGTGACGAACTGCAGGTCGCGCGAGCGGCCCTGGCCGGTGTTGCCGATGTCGATCTTCCAGTCCGGGGTCACCGTCCAGCGGTTGCGGCGCGCGGTGTCGTCGATGTCGGCCAGGGCCGTCTTGCATGCGGCGATGTCCTTCTCCGCGCGCGATACCGCCGCCGCCACCCGTCCCGACTCCTGCCCGTGCTCGTCGAGGTCGGCGCGCACCTTGCCCGCCTCCTGGCGGAACGCGTCACCGCCGGCGCCGTGCCAGTCCGCCAGGTTGTGCTCGACGTCCCGCAAATTTTCCCCGAGCCGGTGCAGGGTCTTCCCGCGGTCGGTGGCGATGTCGAACACCCGTTGAATCGCGCCGACATCCCATGCCCGCACATCGTCGGTGGTCAGTGGGGTCACCCGGCGATCGTATGCAGGGCCGGCGACGCTAAGCATCGGTCATCGCGATCCGATGAGACGCGTTGCGGCGAGCCGAACCCGCTACCAGAGATAGACGACGGCGTCCTGCCCGCCGGAGCACCGGATCCACGGTTGCGACCCGTCCCCGGCGCATTGCATGCGGAAGTTCGCCGGATTGCTCGGGTCGCAGTTCGCGCCGGGGATGGTGGCGCAGGACACGGCGCCCCGAGCCGATACCTGCCGCGGCGCGAGGCTGGCGTTGCCGTATTCGTTCCAGTACGCCTGCAGCACGGAGTTGGCGAAAAAGCAGGACGTCCGGTCGGAGCCGCGTCCGGCGCGCGTCCCGAACCCGGTCCGATTAGCCACGGTAAAGGGCTGATCGCAGGTCGTGCGGGTGGCACTCTGATCCGGGCCGAGTACCAGCGGCGGCGGCACGTTTCCGCTCGGCAACGACTCGGTCGAGGGTTGCGGCGCCTGCGCGCTGTTCGAAGTCGCGCCGACGGACGTGGCCGTACTGGTAGTCGACTCGGCCGCGGGGGCCGAGTTGGAGTTCATCTTTGCGACGAGCCCGATGATGATGCCGACCGCACCGAGCAGCAGCGCGGCGGAGACCGCGATCACGGTCGGCACCACCCACCGCGACCCGCCGGGCGCTTCGTCAGGCGTGACCGGAGCGGGCGCCGGCGGCGGAAAGTACTGCGGTGCGGCGGGTCTCGGTGGCGGCTGCGGCGGCCGCTGCGGCTGCGGTGTGGGCGGCCACGACCGGTACTGGGTGGGCGCCGTCTCCGGCGTGTGGACCGGCGCGTTGACCGGCGGGTCGATTTGGGTGGTGACCGCGTCTTTCAGCGCCCTCGCCGCCGCCCGCCCCAATGCGCCCGCGCTGCCATAGCGGTCGTCGGGTTCTTTGGCCATGCCGCGCGCAATGACCTCGTCGAAGGCCGGGGGAACGGCCGGATTCGTGACGCTGGGCCGGGGCGGCGGCATCGTGATATGCGCCGCGATCATCGCCTGCTGACTCCCGTCGGGGAACGGCAGCACACCGGTCAGGCATTCGTACAGCACGCACGCCAGCGAGTAGATGTCGATCGCGGGCGTGATTTCCTTGTCGCGAAACCGTTCCGGCGCCATGTAGGCCCAGGATCCGATGGCGGCCCCGACCTGCGTCAGACGCGTGTCGCCCGTGTCGCCCATCGCTTCGGCGATGCCGAAATCCACCAGGTAAGCGAAATCGGCCGGTGTGACGAGAACGTTCTGCGGCTTGACATCCCGATGGATCAGCCCTTCGGCGTGCGCCGCATCCAGCGCCGCCGCGACCTGGCTGACGATGGAGACCGCCCGCTCCGGGTCCAGGGGGCGCTCTTCGAGCATGGCTTGCAGGTCGGTCCCGCGGACCAGTCGCATGTCGATGAACAGTGACCCGTCAATCTCCCCATACCCGTGAATCGGAATGACATGCGGCTCTTGCAACATGGCCGCGGCGTGGGATTCGCGCTCGAACCGCAGACGGTACCGGCGATCGTCCGCGTACTGACTCTTGATGATCTTCAGCGCGACGGTTCGGTTGATCTGGTTGTCACGGGCCTCGTAGACCTCGCCCATTCCCCCTTGCCCGAGAAGACCGGTGATCGTGTATTTGCCGAAGGTTGTCCCGACTCTGGGATCAGTCACCGCACCTCCTTATTCGCACGCACAGTATGCGCCAATGCGCATGTCAGCCACCACACTTTCCGGCAGGTAGCGCCGCGAGGTGTTGGCGCAGCCACCCGGCCACCTCGTCCAGATCCTTGGTGCCGTCGGCGAATTGCCCGGACGCGGGTTCGGCGGCGACGGCGACGGCAACCTTTCCGGTCGGGGTGGTCACGATGCCCACCTGTCGCACAAGGTATTTGCCGGTCGGCGACGGCCCCCACCCACCTTTGAACTCGGTGTCGGTGATGCCGCCGATTCCCCAACTCTGGTTCTGTACGACGTGGCCCATGAGTGCGAACACCGGGCCGTTGTCGCTATTGCAGTAGGCGCTGGCGATGAACCGGACCTGATTGCTGAGCGACCAGATCGTCTGCCCGAACGCGGTGTATTCCGGCCGCACCTTCCGGTATTCGACGACGGTCGGATCGCCGGTCTCGCGCAGGACCTGTTGCACCTGCTGTCCCGCGACGACGGGTTCACCGAGCTGCGCCCACAGCCGTTCGGCCGCGGCATTGTCGGATTCGGTGATCGCAGCCCGCATCGTGTCGGTGATTTGGTGGGGGCTCTGCTGCCGGTACGCCGCGATCACCAGCGGCACCTTGCTCGTCGACCAGGCCGGCCCCTCGGTCCAGTCGCCCAGGACGATGGGCGCCTGCGCTTCGCCGACGGCACTCACGACGACGCCGATCTTGGCGTTCAGCCTTGCCTGCAATTGGTTGAAGTCCGCGACCAGCGGGTTGCTATGCGGCGGTGGCGGTGTCGAGGCCACGGTCGCCGCCGGCGGTGAACTTTTCGGCGTCGACGTCCGCGAAGGCGCGGACGGACCGAGGTGGTAGCCGAAGACGATGGACAGCGTCACGATCGCGGCCATCAGCACCAGCGTCACGAAGATCGCGATCGCGCGTCGCGCGCGCCGACCCCGCCGCTTTGGCCGGGCGAGGCTGTGCCGCCCGCCGGACTTCCCCGTGGGCGTCACCGTCGGCACCTCGTTACCGCACCGGTTGCTGTCAACGATGCTCCGCTAGCCGGGCCCGGCTTTGCCCGTCAGGTACGCGACTATCCCCTTGGTGACGGCCGCGGCATACTGCGCGCGGCCGTCGGCGCTTTCGATCCTGGCCGCGTCTTCCGCGTTGCGCATGTTTCCAAGTTCGACGAGCACCGCGGGGTATTCGGCCAGATTCAGCCCGGCGAGGTCTGCCCGGCCGTACAGCCCGTCGGATCCGATGTAGTTGGCGGGTTGCAGGCCCGAGGCGGCCAGGGCGTCGCGCATCGTCCGCGCCAATTGCATCGCCGGGCCCGACTGGGCCTCGTTCAGCGGCGGATTGGAGTAGTTGACGTGGAATCCGTGGCCGGACGGCGGCCCCCCGTCGGCGTGGATGCTGACGATCGCGTCCGGGCGCATCGCGTTCGCCCGCGCGGCACGCTCGTCGACGCACGGTCCCACGGAGCCGTCGTTTTCTCTCGACAGCTGGGTGCGCACGCCGAGCTGGTTGAGGGCCGCGGCGATTTGCCCGACGACATCCCAGGTGAACGCGTGCTCCGGATAGCCGCCGTTGCCCGACGTCCCCGACGTGTTGCACTGCTTCGTGCCGCCCCGGCCGTTGGGCACCTGGCGGTTGATCGAGGCGTCGGCGACGGCGTTGTGGCCGGGATCGAGGAAGACACCCATGCCGGAGATGCCGGCCGACGCGCGCGGCGGGTCGGCCAGCAGGGCGCCGAGGATGACCGGCGCGACACCGGCGTATCTCAGGACCTCGCGCCTGCACAACGGTCGCAGACGGCCATTTTCCACCGGATCGCTCACTGCGCGATGGTAACAATCCGGCCATCGCGATGCCCTTCACGCCGTCGGGAGCCGACTGGGCGGCAACGTCCTTTCCCCTAACCGGCTGACAGGCGGCATGGGCTCACGGTAAATCTGTAGAAATTCCGGAAGCACTCTCCAAGAGGACAGACGATGAAGATCAAACAGCTCGCCCTCGTCGCGACCGCTGCGGCCGCCGCAACGCTGGCCCTGCCCGCAGCCGCGCACGCGGACAGCCAGATGTTTCAAACGCCGTCCGGCAACATCGCCTGCATGCTGGGTGCCGAAGGCGCCGCGTGTGACATCGCCGAATACACCTACCAGGTGCCGCCGGGACCGGAATGCGCCCAGCACATCAAATGGGGCAATCGCTTCACCCTCGATGCGGGCAAGCCGGGCGCGATGGCGTGCCACGGGGACACGCTGCGCGTCGCAGGCGAACCGACCCTCAACTACGGGCAGTCCCTCTCCGCCGGAAGCATCACCTGCACCAGCGACCAGGCGGGCGTGAAGTGCACCGACAAGAGCACTGGCCACTACTTCCAGGTCTCGAAGGACTCCTACCACCTCGGTTAACATACTAAAAAGTATGGTACGGTCGGGCTCATGTCAGCGCACGGTGTCACCGACGATTTCGTCGCGCGGTTAGCCGAGCGCGCAGACGAGACCGAGCGGCTGCGCCGCCTGCCCGCGCAGACGATCGACGAGTTCCGGCAGACCGATCTGTTTCGCCTGCTGCTGCCGGCCCGCTTCGGCGGCATTCAAGCGCCGCTTCCCCAAGTGCTGGAACCGATTCGGCGGATGGCACACGGATGCCCGTCGAGCGCATGGACCCTGGGTTTCTATGCGCTGCACAACTGGATGCTGGCGCTGTTTCCCCTGCAGCTGCAGGAGGAGGTGTTCGCTTCGGGACCGGTCCTGGCTCCCGGTCCCCTGGCCCCGACGGGACGCGGCACCCCCGTCGACGGCGGGGTGCGCCTCGCCGGTCGTTGGTCGTGGGCGACCGGCGTGATGGATGCCGAGTGGGTGATGGTCGGTGCCCTGATCGAGAGGCCGGACGGCCCCGTGCTGGCGCTGGTGGTCTTGCCGGCCGACGAGGTCGAGGTCGACGACGTGTGGCACACCGCGGGCATGCGCGGCACCGGTTCCCACGACGTCGTCGTCACCGACGGCTTCGTGCCCGAGCACCGCATCGTCGCGGTCGCGGACATCTACGGCGGCACTTCGCCGGGCGGCCACGTCCATGGGGCGCCGACCTACCGGTGGCCGCTGGTTCCCGCGCTGGCGCTCGTGGCGTCGATGCCGGTGCTCGGGGCCGCCGAGCGGGTGACGGAACTTTTCGCCGAGCGGCTGGGCAGCCGGGTGCTGGCGTATAGCGGTGTGGCGCAGAAGGATCAACCGGCCGCTCAGATCCGGCTGGGAAAGGCACGGGTGCGGCTGCGCGCGCTGCGGACGCTGCTCGACGAAACCGCGGGCGGCATCGACGAACTCGTCACCGGCGGCACGCGCGTGAGCCGGTCGGTGCGCGCCGACGCGCGCCTGGCGGCCGCCCATGCGGTGCACGAGTCCCGCGCTGTGATCGCCGATCTGTTGGAGGCCTCCGGCGCCAGTTCCCAGTTCCTGTCGAACCCCTTGCAGCGGTTCAAGCGCGACGTCGACATCGCCGCCGGGCATGTCGTGTTCGACTACGACCTGAGCTGCGAGCTGGCCGGGGCTAGGGCGATCGGCGCCAAGATCTCGCCGCTCGCAATGATCTAGCCCCGATGTAGCCCGCCGCCTGCCCGCGACCGTGTGCAATCGCGGGCACACTAGCCGGTTCGGGCCCGCAGCGCACGGTACGCGGCGCGGCCAACGATGTCGGCCAGGGCATCCGGCGACCACGCGTCCGGTTGCTCGAGCATCATCCGCGCCGCCGTTTCGCACAGCCCGACGAACACCTCCGTGAGCGCCGGCGTGACGCGGTCGATGTCCTCGATCTGCCAGCGTTCGAACAGGGGCCGCATCACCGCCGCGACCTGCTGGCTCATCCGCCGCCGTCCGCGTGAGATTGCCTCGGCGAGAATCGGTTCGGGGTCGTTGGCAAAGATTATCCGCCACGACGCGGGACGGCGTTTGACGTCGTCGAGCAGCGAGCGGAAGCCGTCGACGAACATCTGCTCCACCGACGTCGTCTTCATCGGCGGCAGGATCGACAGCAATGCATTCAAGGCGACGTCCGTCTCGCGGTCCAGCAGGGCGCGCAGCACCTCGCCGCGGCCGTTGTAGCAGTCGTAAACGACCGGGCGACTCACCCCCATGCGCGCGGAGATGGCCCCCATGGTGACCCCGGAAACCCCGTCGGCGGCGGCGATTTCGAGCGCCGCGTCCAGCACCTGAGGCCGACGACGCTCCGGTCCCAGATGCTCGGCCCGGGCGCGGTCGCGCGACGCGTTGCGCGGGGTCACACCACAGAACCGAGGATCGACTGGGACTCGACGATGCCCTCTTCGCTGGGCAAGCTGCCCTCGTCGAACACCCTGGCCTTCTGGCGGTCGCGGAACTGCTTGTGCGCCAACGCGGGAGCTTCGAAACCGAAGCGGTCCTGCGCCATCCGCGGCGTGGTGGTCACCGGATTGCGCGCCGGAACGGAGCGCAGCACGGGGGCGACGACCTCGACCGTGGTGGGCGACAGCAGCTTGAGCAGCATCAGCTGGAAGCGAGTGTTCAGTCTGACCGTCCTGAACGCCGCGCGCAGCACGGGGACCACGGCCGCGTCCAGCGCGGGATTGACTGGGAGTCCGGACATCCGGCGCATCCACTTCGGCATGGTGGCCAGGGTCCCGCGCCGCAGGACCGCGGCGACCAGCAACGCGCCCGGCTGCAGCAACAGCGGCGTCGGCGGCAGCATCACCTCCGCGCGCAGCAGGTGGTTCATCGCCTGCTTGGCGATGTCGGAACCCAGTAGCCGGGGCCGCATCTCCTCGAAGTATCGCTGGATGCCCTCGCGCGTGGTAGGCACGTCGGCCGGATCGCAGGTCTGCAACTCGGCGGCCAGTGCGCACTCCGCCCAGTACCGCTCTTCCTCCTCCTGCGAGAGCCGGCCGGGCCCGTACTTCTCATACGCCATCAGGATGGAGTGCCACGCCGTGAGGTGGATCCACAGCTGGGACGCGGGATCGTTGGCGTCGTAGCGAATGCCGGTCACCTCGTCGGTGCCGACCGCCTTGGAGTGAACCTTGACCAGCACGTCGGCCGCCTTCGCAGTGGATGCGCTGTCGCCGAACGCGACCATCGAGAAGTAGCGCAGCGTGCGGTCATAGCGGGTGCGGGGCCGCTTGTAGATCTCGTGGGTCTTGTCGACGGCCGCTACCAGCGCCGGGTCGAGTTCCTCGATCACCACCGAGCGCTGGAACCCGATGGTCAGCGACGTCGGGTAGCTCCACACCTTCCAGGTCACCGAGCCGGGGCCGAAGAACCCGTAGTCCTCGGCGGCCTCGACCGGCGGCAACGTCACAAATTCGCGGATCATCCCGATCATCCGGTCCCCATTTCCGACACTCTGTAGGAATTTCCGACAATGTGTAGGATAAGCACCCGGGGGCGCGGCCTGTCAAGGCGATGAGGGCGAATCGGCCAGCATCAGATCGAGGAGTTGTTCGCGCCGCGCAGCCTTCTGCGCCTGCGCGGGCGAGCCCGTAAGGTGCAGCAATCCGATTCCGGCGGCGAAGGTCAGCTCCGCACGCAGCTTGGCGTCGCTCGGGCCGAAGCCGTAGTCGACATATGCCCGGGCGACGGCCTTGATCAGGCGCCGGTCGGCAGCGCGGATGTTGGCGGCGGCAGCCGGGTCGGTGCGCGCCCACTCCCGCATCGCGCGTTCGAGCATCCAGTGCTGCGGGCTGGTGAGCGCAGTCATCATGGCGGACAACCGTTCCCGCGGTGCCAGCGCGTCGAGTTCGGCCAGTTCGTGACGATCGCGTTCGAGGAATTCCTGCCACGATTCGACGAGCGCGGCGCGATAGCCGTCCATGTCCTCGAAGTGCCAGTAGAAGCTGCCACGGGTGACACCGACCTGCCGGCAGAGGGTTTCGACCTTCAGCGCCCGCACGCCCTGCTCGGCGAGCACGGTGTAACCGGCCTGCAGCCAGTCCTCGACGGAAAGGCGCGACTGGGGCTTCCGGGCTGTTGGCACACCGTGCAATTTACGCTCGCGAGCAGCCACAGAATCGCAGGAAACCGTCTAATTCTGGGTCTGCTCGTCGTCGTCACTCTCGGCGTCGGCCACGGTCAACGGCAGCGCCAACTCCTCGAGTGACCGACCCTCGGCGGCCACGCCGAGCCAGATCTCCACCACGCCACCCACCGCCATCACGACCGCGCCGATCAGGAACGACCAGACCACGAGGCCGCGCTGCCCGGAGTTGATCAGTTCACCGAACAACAGCGGCCCGCTGATGCCGCCGATCGCCGTTCCGACCGCGTAGAAGAACGCGATCGCCAGCGCGCGGGTCTCCATCGGGAAGATCTCGCTGACGGTCAGATAGGCCGCGCTCGCGCCCGCCGAGGCCAAGAAGAACGTCGCGGCGAGCACGCCGATGAACAGCCAGACGCCGCCGGTCGGGCCCGCGAAGACCACCGCGAGAACCACGGCCATCGCCGCCGAGCCCAGATAGGAAAACGCGATCATCGGCTTGCGCCCCACACTGTCCATCAGCCGACCCAGCACCAGCGGGCCGAGGAAGTTGCTCAGGGCCCACAGGATGAAGAACGTCGGCACCGTCGAGTCTGCGATCGAGTAGAACTCATGCAGCAGCGTGCCGAGGTTGAACGTCACGCCGTTGTAGAGGAACGCCTGCCCGACGAACAGCGCCAGCCCCAGCACCGCGCGTCGCGGGTACAGCTTGAAGGCCACCTTCGCGATCTCGACGAACGAAATCGTCTCGCGCTGGCGGATCTTCAGCGGCTTGCCGTGCGGCGCGGACAGCGGCTCGCCGGATTGAGCCTCGACCTCGGCCTCGATCTCGCCGACGACCTGTTCGGCCTCTTCATTGCGACCGTGGATGAACAACCACCGCGGGCTTTCCGGGACGTTGCGCCGCACCAGCAGGACGAAGATGCCGAAGATCGCCCCGATGCCGAAGGCCAGCCGCCAGCCGACGTCGGCCGCGAAGTTCGCCGTGTTCAGCAGGACCAGCGCGCCCGCCGCGCCCAACGCCGAACCGAGCCAATAGGTCCCGTTGATCACCAGGTCCACCTGGCCTCGCACACGCGCGGGAATCAACTCGTCGATCGCCGAGTTGATGGCCGCGTATTCGCCCCCGATGCCGGCGCCGGTGAAGAAGCGGGTGAGGAAGAAAAACCAAGGGGCAAAAGCGAATGCGGTCGCGACGGTGGCCAAAAGGTACACGACGAGGGTCAGCACGAACACGTTACGCCGCCCGAAACGGTCGGTCAGGTGGCCGAAGAACAGCGCACCCAAACACGCCCCGGTGATGTAGATCGCCGCCGCCACGCCGATGTCGGCCGGGGTCAGCGCGATGCCGCTGTTCTGCTCGGTGAGGCGTGCCGACACGTTGCCAACCATCGTGACCTCGAGCCCGTCGAGGATCCACACGCCGCCCAGGCCGACGACCACGCGCCAGTGAAACCGCGACCAGGGCAGTCGGTCCAGCCGCGCCGGCACGTGCGTCTCGATGGTGCCCGTCTGTACCTTGCCGCTCATCGTTACCCCCAGTACCCGCTTCGGTGCCATCGCAAGCCTCAACGGTATAGCGGCTCCGAATCCGCGTACTCAGCCCACCTTCCGCAGCCGGAACGGCAGCATGATCACCAGCGCCCGATTGATCCCGCACGCCCCGCTGTCTCCCGAGGTCAGGTCGACGCCGGCGAGCATCGGTGAACCCCATGACACCAAGCCGTTTTCGTCGACCGGATAGAACCGATAGATCTCGTGTCCGGTATGCGCGCCGCCGTCGGATCGGTTCCCAGTTGGGGATGTCGCGTTTGACGACGTAATCAGAGCCGTCAAGCTGACGCCCGCGCTCCGACCCTGGTCGCTGACGACGCGTCCCGTGCATTCGACCGGGGTCGTGCAGGCGCCCGGCGCGAAATGCGATTGGCCGCAACAAGATCATCGCGGCGCACCAATGGCGGAACGTGGAGCGGCGCGACCGAGGCACTTAAGAAGCTGTTGAGGCGGGTCTCGTCATCGATCGGCGCCGGCAACGGGCGGAGATCAACTCAGGTTCGGCTTCTCACACCGCGGCGGCGCGTGCCGTCGTCGAAATCCGCGCCGAGCGCCTCGTAGGCCCCACCGTACTTGCGCGTCAGACGTGCGCGGTCGGACTCACTCAGCGACGCCAGGCGAGCCGGGTCGGTGTTGTCGGCCAGGTCGGCGAGCTTGACTTCGCGGGCAATTGGGTGGTCGCGAATGAGCCGGTAGTACTCGGCCGGCGGCTGGTCGGCACGACGGGTGAGCAGTTCGACAGCGTCGATCGCCTCAGCGGGGATACCAGCGGCGGCGAGGTCCGCAGCGGTGATGCCCGCGTCTTCGATGACGTCGTGCAGCAACGCCGCGACTACCCCTAGTGAGTTGCCCGGGTCGACATACGACGCGACGCGGCGCACGTGTCCCACGTACGGCATGCCGGCCTTGTCGACCTGGGTGGCGTGTGCGGCGGATGCGATCGCGTCGGCCGTGGCGATGAGGTCCATCATCAGCCACCATAACGCCGGCCTCGTCGGGCTACATAGGTACGAACCATCCTGAACAAACGAGTGCGCGTTGTCGCTACTCAGCGGATACTTACCGAGAGCGTCGAAAGGCAGGGGGTTTCGTGAAGTCGCTCGTCGGGGAGACGTTCGGCAAGTACCGGATCAACCGGATGCTGGGCAAGGGCGGCATGGGCGAGGTGTACGAGGCCTACGACACCGATAAGGGCCGGACCGTCGCCCTGAAGGTCCTCGCCGACCAGTACGCGCAGGACGACACGTTCCGCACGCGGTTCCTGCGCGAGTCGCGTGCCGCCGCCGTCCTGCAGGAGCCGCACGTCATCCCGATCCACGACTGGGGCGAGATCGACGACACCCTCTACATCGACATGCGGCTGGTCCAGGGTCAGACCCTGCACGAGATGCTCAAGCTGAACGCCCTTGAGCCGCAACGGGCCGTCGACATCGTGCGGCAGGTCGCGGCGGCTCTGGACGCAGCGCACGCCGAGGGGCTGATCCACCGCGACGTCAAACCGCAGAACATCATCGTCACGCCAGACGATTTCGCGTACCTGGTGGACTTTGGCATCGCCGAAACCCGCGGCGACACCCACCTGACCATGACGGGTTACCACATCGGCAGCTTCGACTACATGGCGCCGGAGCGATTCCGCGACCAATCAGCGACAGCGGCCGTCGACATCTACGCGCTGACTTGCGTTCTCTACGAAGCGTTGACGGGCCGCAAGCCGTTTCCCGGACCCAGCGAGCAGGTCATCGCGGGCCACATTTCGGCGCCACCGCCGCGGCCTAGCGCGATGGATCATCGTATCCCGGCGGCCCTTGACGAGGTCATCGCCCGCGGCTTGGCGAAGGAGCCCGACGACCGCTACGGCAGCGCCGGCGCGCTGGGCCGCGCGGCCAAACGCGCTCTCGCGGAAGGGCCGACCGCCCCGCGTCCCGCGCCGACGATGCAGGCCACCGCGTATCGGCCTCCTCCCCCACCGCCGCCGCCGAATTACGTTGCCCAGGCTGGGTATCCGCCCTACAACGCGCAATTCAGCGCTCCCGCAACGGGTCCCAGACCTCCGGTAGGTCCTCCGGCGCCGGCACGATCGGGAAAGCCGTTGGTGCCGATCGTCATTGCCGTGGCGGCGGCGCTAGTGCTCGCCGCCGTCGGCGTAATGATCGGTGTGCTCGTCAACCGGAAGTCCGAGCCGGCCAGCAGCACGGCGCCAACGGTCGCCTACTCCACGCCCAGCTCCGGAGCGTATGAGACCGGGTATCCCTCGACGTCGTCGCCGCGCACGACCGCGACATCGCAAGATCCTCTGCAACAGTTGCGGCAGTTGGCGGCAAGCGATCGCGCCTACGTGGCCGCGCAATTGGCGGACCGTTGGGTGCCGCAGCTGAGTTCGAAGCGGCCCGGTGTCGTCGACAACGGAGTCACTTGGGACAACGCCATGACGTTGCAGGAACACCAGCAGCTGCGGCAGCGGTTCCCTGGGGCCCGACTGCTGTGGTCGGGTGACTGGTCGACGTTCTCCGCGCCGGATTTCTGGGTGACCGTCGCGGGCGATGTCTTTCCCAATGCCGCCGGCGCTTTGGGCTGGTGCCGCGGAAATGGATTCGACCGGGACCATTGCATCGCCAAGATCGTCAGCACCACGCGTCCGGTCGAGGGGAGCACGGCCTACAACTGAGGCCCGTGGCTCAGGCGACGGCGTCCTCGTCTTTGAGGCTGTCCGCGGCGTGCTTACGCCGAGGGAATCCGCGCCCGCCGAGGGCAGTCTGCAGTTGTTGGATGCCGGATTTGTCGAGCAGCGGCCGCTCGATCTCCTGATTGACCAGGACGTTGCGCAGCCGGGGCGCGAGCGTGGGCAGCTGGGTTCGGTCGATGACCTTCCAGCGCGGACACTCCGGCAGGGCGAAGTCCTGCGGCACGTCGGTGTTGGGCAGGACGACGATGTGGTCCCAGCGAAGCCGGCCCCGGGTCCAGCGCGGGTCCCTTTCGACGAAGTTGCGCAGCGCGTAGCAGGCTTCGCGGGCCTGGCGGACGGGTTCGATCTTGACGTCCTTGTTCCGCCGCCGCTGCCGCCAGTGGGTGCCGTCGTGCCAGACTTCGCCGCCCTTGACTTCGATGCACGCGATCCCGGCGCCCTCGATCGCGACGGTGAAGTCGATCTCGTGGTCCTTGAGGTGGTCGGTGACGCGCTGGCCGACGATGACGAGGTCGGCGGGTAATAGTTGGTCGATGAGGGCCTGCCAGACCGTACGCTCGGCGCCGTTGGCCAGGTTCGGCGAGTCCGCCCGAGTGATCGTCATCGGGCCGTCGATCCCGGAGCCTCGCCGGTCACCGTGGTGAGGCTCTGGCCCGCGCGGAGCGTCGCGGCCTGATGTGGCGGCGTCCCGCGCGGCACTGGGCGACGCGGCCGGTGGTGCATAGCTACGACGGGCGGGCGCCTCGTCGGACGCGGCGCCTGCCCTGGCTCCGCCGGCCCCCACGGCGGGGAACAGCAGGCCGCCCGGGCCGGCGTTGCCGAGTGACGGAGCCCTGCCACCGCCGACGGCGCGCGCCAACGGCACCATCGCGTCGACGCGATTGCCGGCCAGCGGCGGGCTTGACATTGTCTGGCCGGGAGCAGTGAGCAGGCTTGGTGGTGACACGCTCTGCAACGGCGAGGCGTTGGCCGCTTCGGTGGCGCCATACGAACCTCCGGCGCCCTTCAAGGCCTGCACAAAATCCTGATGAAACTCGTCTGCCTTGGCAGCGAGCGCCTGGAAGTCCTGGGCGTGGGTGGAAAAGTATGCCGCGATGGCCAGCGATACGTCGTCACCCGCAGCGGCAATGACCGAGGTGGTCTGGGCCGCCGCCACCATGTTGGCCGTGGTCAGCGACGTGCCGATTTCCTCCACACTCGTTGCCGCAGCCAGCACCAGCTGTGGGATCACCGCCAGAAGCGACATCGCGCTGTCCTCTCATCGGTCACCCCCGCGGCAGGTCCAGCATAAAATGGCAATGACGGGTGTCAACGCTATCCGGCAACTTTTTCGCGTTTGGGGCTCAGGCGACCGGCCGAGCGGACCCCGACGGAACCCGGAACGGGGGCTGGTGACGCCACAGCCAGGCGGCGCTGCAGCGCGCGGGCGCGCATCCGCTTCTACGTCGGCTACTTCAACGTCACTCAAGCCCATCTTGCCCAATCTGCCGAAGGGTCCCGCGGCGTAGGTGCGACGAGTTGCCGCACCTGTCGGACCAGATAAAGCACCTCCGTCTGCGACGGCTGTAACTCATACGCATGGTGGTGCACTGACCTGCTCAGGGCATGCCACGCGCGCCGGGCACGCGCACCGACTTCCTCTCCCTGATTTCTACTCAATACAACGAGTTTCGAATTCATGGTCGGGGCCTTGGCGCTCGTGCGGCACCACGAGGCGCTCTGTTCGTCGAGCCAGTCCTCGAGGGCCATGCGTGCCAGTAGCGCCGCAGTCCGTGCTGCACGAGAGCCGAGCGCAATCTTGCCGGCGAGCACCTCGTCGGCATAGTCGAGAAGCGCGCTGCGGCCAATCATGCTGCGCCCCTAGCCAGATCGCCGACGGCCAATCGTGCATCATTGACCGCACCTTTGAAATCGGCCACGCCCTGGTGCACACCCTTGTTCACCACAGACAGCGTGTCCCGGCGTGCCCGGCCGCCAGCCTTCCACTTGTCGACTGCCATAGCGTCATCGGCGTTGCCCGCCAAAGCCAGCGCCAGCCTTCTTGCGGTCTTGGCGGTCGCCTCCCACGTACGCTCGATGTCTTCGCGAGACTCCCCACCCGCCAGCGCCTTCGATGAGTAGAGATCCCACGCGATCGCCTCCAAAGCCTCCCGGCACAGTGCCGGGATGGCGGATCGCTTGATGCCGTCGGGAACGGCCTCGTCGACCGCGATTGCGAAAGCGTCGTCGAGCAGCCGCGTGGCCGGCCGTGTAGACTCCACCACGCTGATAGCGGAATTCAATGCACGAGTCACTTCGACGATCCGGGCGGGTGCACGCGAACCGCGAATCGCCGCAGGCAGCCGGTTGTCATGAGTCAGCACAATCACTTGCCGGTCCTTCGCAATATCCGTCAGGACGTCGAGAAACCCATCGATCTTCGACGGGTCCATCGCCTGAATAGGATCATCGAAGACCAGGAAGCGGAAAGGGCTTTCGGGCGACGTGGCCCGCGGAATGAAGATGGCCAGTGCCAGTGCCTGCAGCTCGCCTTGGCTCATCACCCCGAAGGCCTCCGTCTCAGAGCCGTCGACGGCGGCCTGCAGCACGACTCGCCGGGTGGTCTTCTGACCCTCCAGCCGTATGCCGCCAAGCTCGACGTTGCTTTCCTGCCGTAGTGCTGACCAAATCTCCCGCGACTTATCGGCCAGCGGTGCGATCCGTTCGTTGCGTAACCGTCCGGCATTGGCCTGCAGCCACTTCAGCGCTTCGGTCGCCACCGCCAGTTGCTTGGCCGCGGCCGCGGCCGATTCAGCCTTGTGCAGCCATTCCGCCAGGTGCACAGCGACTGGACCCCACGCATCTTCGCGCGCTTGGATGAGGGCAGCGGCTTCCTCGGCCAGCGCCGCATAGGCCGCCCGCAGTGGCGGCAGCGTTGTATCGACGTGATCAGCCAGCGCAACGTCATCGCCAACGGGAACGGCGGCAAAGAGATCGTAGGCGGCCCGCGCGGCATCAAGCGTGTGCAGGTCGGCGTCGGCGAGCGGCGGGCGCGCAACGGAACGAATGGTCGCCATCACCGCCAAACGAGCCTGCTGGGTTTCCGCCCGCGCGGCGGTAAGGTCGCGTAGCGCTATTTGGTCGCGCTCCAACGCCGCGCGGGCGGCAACAGCCCAGCTGCTGTCAAGGGTGCCCTGTCCGCAGACGGGACAGCGCTGGTCACCGTGGTGCTCGTGGAATTCCAGACTCGATTGCAGCAGTTCTGCACGGTCGGCGGCCAGCGCATCTACTCGCCGTGATTCCTGCTGTTCCGCGTTCGCAGCTGACCGCAGCGCCGTGCATTTCGGTTCGCTTTCCGCGGCTGGCGGAACGACAATCTGGCGTGCCTGGTGCCACGCCGCGGGGATGCTCGCCGCATGACCAGTTATCAAGGGCCGCACAGCGTCGAGGTCCGGTTTGGTCTTTTTCACCTGCGCCAGGGCGACTCCGGCGCGAGGATCCGCGTGAGTCGCCAGGACGGGCTTGACGATGTCGGCGGCACGTTTGAGACCAGCTGCGGGCTCTCTGAGCTTCTTGACCTCGGCATCGAGGACTTCGATCGCCGTGGTGAGCTGCTGCAAGCCAAGCAACTTGAAGAGCTGGTCGTAGAACTCGCTGGGCTTGCCTTCCAGAATGCTGCTCAGCTCGTCGTAGCTCAGCAATGGGCGGTACATGGTCAACGCGCTATCCCACCCGAGCACACTCACCGGTGCGCGTTTCTGACCTGTCCGCTGTACCCAGGGCTTCATCTGGTCCACCGGTATGTCTGCACCCGCGGGCCAGTCCACCCCGATTGTCGTTGTGCCCGAGCCTTCCTCGGCGATGTCGACACGGATCCGCGCCGGTTCGCCGCTGTGCAGATTGCGCCAATTCTGCGACCAGATGACCGGCTTGTCTTTCCAGCGGGAGTTGACGCCGGTGAGCGCAAGCTCCAGCGCTTCGGCCAGCGTCGACTTTCCCGAGCCGTTGCGTCCTGCAATCACCGTGAGGCCCGGGCCCGGCTGCAGCGGGACGGTGATCTCGGCGCCGACGCCACGAAAGCCGGCCACCGTAATCGACTTCAGATATGCGCCGACGGGTTCCGACGCGGTTTCGTCGGCCGCGGTCAGCGCATTGACGGCCTCTGAGGTATCCGCCGCGCCACCCAACGCTTCGGACAACGCGTCAGGATCCTCGAGCGCTGCTAGCACCGCCAGTCGCGCGGGCTCACCGAGCGACTCATCCGCATCAGCGAGCGCCAGCACATAGTTCTTTAGCGTGTCGTTGGCCATGGCCTCTCCCCTTACGTCCCCTGGGCACCGAGGGTAAGAGCACTCGCCGACAACTCGATGCCGAATGCGAAAGCTGATCCGCGAACCAGCTGCGGGATGGTGGCAAAGAGTGGTTTCATAGCCAACGCGAACTGTGTCGGTGGGGGGACATACGCTGGCCGCACGTCCAGACAAGGGCGGCATGGTCCGTCGAGATGAGCTGGGAAGAGTTGCCGTGAGCGAGGGAAACTGTCACTCTGCCCTTGCGCCGACGGCACTTAGTACGACAGATTCGGGTGACGCTGTCATCATTCGGTTTCGAAAGACGGCATGGTTGCCACCGGCGTGCTTGCCGACCAATAGCTACCTCGGCCCGTCCGGCAGCGATGCACCCG
>NZ_JCALCE010000042.1:0-47218 GCF_059812195.1 Mycobacterium sp. NGS68
CACCGCAAAGTCGCCGTCGGCC
This sequence comes from Mycobacterium sp. NGS68, assembly GCF_059812195.1. NCBI lineage: Bacteria > Bacillati > Actinomycetota > Actinomycetes > Mycobacteriales > Mycobacteriaceae > Mycobacterium > Mycobacterium sp. NGS68. The sequence continues at coordinate 23 of NZ_JCALCE010000042.1, forward strand.
GGGTCAAGGTCGAAGATCAGCCGGTCGGGGTGGTGCAGTCGGTCCTGCCGCGACAGCCACGCGTGCAGCGTGATGCAGTTCTGGTTGGCCAGCCATTCCAGCGCCGCCCGGCTCTCGGCCAGCGGGTGCACCAGGGTGCCGCCGGCCTTGTCGACCTCGACACCGCCCATCCACTCCGGCAGCGTGTCCGCGAAATCCTGTTGTACGAAGCCCTTCTTGGCGATGCCGCCGGGGAATCGCTGCACGTTGAGCGGCCGGCCATTCAGGTGCGGCAGCATGGTGTCGGCCGCCTCGCGGTAATAGTCGACGAGGTCGCGCTTGGTGATCCCGTCCGCCGGAAACATCACCCGGTCCGGATGGGTGACCTCGATGTCGATGCCGGCCATCAGGACGTCTCCCGCACCACGTCGCGGGGATCCTTGTCGGTGCGCAGCCCCTGGTAGCGGGGATGGCGCAGCTTGCCGTCTCGGGTCCACTCGGTGAAGCCGATCTGGGCCACCAGTCGCGGGCGCACCCACTGTGTCCCGTTCACAGCCCCGTTCCCGCGTCCCAGGCCCCGGTCGAAGGACGGCACGTCCTGCGCGCTGCCCGACAGGCGTTCGTGCAGGTTGCGCAGCGTCTTCTCGTCGAATCCGGTGCCCACCTTGCCGGCGTACACCAGGTCGGCGCCGTCGTAGTAGCCGACCAGCAGCGCGCCCAGGCCCACGCGACTGCCCTTGGGCTTGGTGTAGCCGCCGATCACGAACTCCTGATCCCGGACGCACTTGAATTTCAGCCAATCCGGCGAGCGCCGACCGTCGTACGTCGACTCCGCCAGCTTCGCGATCACCCCTTCGTCGCCGCGGTCGCAGGCCGCGCGGTAGGCGGCCATCCCGTCCTCGACGCGGTGCGGCGTGCTGCGCAGCGGATCAACGAAGTCGATCGCGTTGCGCAGCAGTCGTTTACGCTGCACCAGCGGCGCGCCTGTGGTGTCTTTGCCGTCGAGATGTAACAGGTCGAACAGGTAGTAGAAGACGCGGATCCCCGACGCCCGAGCGACTTTCGGATCGGTGATGCCCAGCCGCCCCTGCAGCCGCGCAAAGCTGGTGCGCCTGCCGTCGAACGCCACCACCTCACCGTCCACGACGAACCGCGAGACCCGCTGCGCGGCAAGCGCATCGACCAACTCCGGATACGTACCGTCCAGGGACTGGCGGTTCCGTGACAGCAGCCGCACCCGGCCGCCGTCACGGAACGCCAGGCAGCGCATGCCGTCGAACTTGCGCTCGAAGAGCCATCGGGGGTCAGAGAACCGCTTGTCGGTCAGCGTGGCCAGCGTCGGCGCGCGCCAGTCGGGGACCGGTTCGTCGGGCAGGCTGGCGAGTTCGGTCATCACAGGTCGTCCAGCGTGCGGCCGGACAGCACCGATTCGGGTTGGCTCTTGACGGGTTTGCGCCGAGCGTCGGCGTCCCCGTCCTTACGTTTGACCAGTAGCCACGTCTCGTCCTTGCCGTCCCGGATCCGCGTGAGCGCGTAGCCGCCGCGCAGCTTCTCGCCGTGCAGCTGGAACGAAAGGTGGCCGCTGTCAAGGCCCTCGGACATCGTTCGCTCCGACTCATAGGTGCCGTGGTCCCAGACGATGACACCCCCGGCGCCGTACTCACCCGCGGGAATCACCCCCTCGAACGTGGCGTATTCCAGCGGGTGATCCTCGGTGCGACGCGCCATCCGCTTGTCCTTGGGGTTCGTCGACGGGCCTTTGGGCACCGCCCAGGACACCAGCACGCCGTCGATTTCGAGGCGAAAGTCGTAGTGATCGCTGCGCGCCGCATGGTGCTGGATGACGAAACGCGGCCCGTCGGCGCTTGCCCGCCGCTTCCGGCCGCCCCGCGGTTCCGGACTCTTGCCGGACTGGCGCTTGCGTCGGTATTCGCTTAACGGCATAGCGGGGGTGTTCCCCCCTCCGACACGCGGAAACGCCCGTCAAGCACGCCAGGTGAGTTCCATGCCCTGGCGGGCCAGCCAGCCCGTCAGGTCGTAGCCGTTGCCGGCCAGCCCGTCGACGGCGTCCACCGCACGCCGCACCGCCCGCTCCGCGACCGCCGAGGTCAGCAGCCCGTGCCGGACGGCCTCCAGCAGTTCGTCGATGTCGGCCAGCTCGGCGTCGCGCCCGGTGCGGACGACGAGGTCCAGATAGTGGTCCTCGGAGCGCCACACGTCGGGGCCGGGCGTGTATTCGCCCACGTCCAGGTAGACGTCCTGGTCCCGCTCGTGCCCCGGATTGAAGTGAAACACGGTGGCGCGCAGGCCCAACGACGGCAACAACCACGACTCGAGGTAGTGGAACTGGTCGCGGCCGGGCGTCGGCCGGGCCAGGTACAGCCCCCACGGATGCACGGCGTACTCGTCGACGGCCCGCACGATGCCCTTGGGATCGGTGTTGGTGCGGGCGCGCAAATCGAACGTCTCGTGCTTGGGCGGGTGGATGCCAGTCACCTTAGCGCTTCAAGCGGATCTTCCACCGCACGAAGCAGGCGTAGAACAGCGACAGCCCGGCCAGCGCCGCCATGTCGATCGCCCAGATCTTCGGTGTGTGCTGCCAGAACCGGTCCTGGGGAAGCAGAGTACCCGGCACCAGGTTGCGCAGATCCACCGTCGACGCGGCCGCGGCGTAACCCCACCGCGCCGGCACCGCGCCGGAAACCTGTTCCAGCACAATCCGGTTGGTCACCGGGACCATCCCGCCGCACAGCACCAGCTGCACCATGATCGACACCACGAACAGCGGCATGATCTGCTCGGTGGACCGCACCAGCGACGACACCACCAGGCCGAGCATCGCCGACGCCACACACGTCGCCGCGACCGCCGCGAACAACTCGACGGACGCCGCCCAGCCGGCGTGGCCCAGCACCACGGCGCCGCGGGTCGGCCCGCCCTTGCCGACGACCACGATCGTCGTCGCGATCGCCGCCTGCACAATCGCGAAGACGCAGTACACCCCGGTCTTGGCCAGCAGGTAGGCGCTGGTCGACAGGCCGACCGCCTGTTCGCGTTGGAAGATGCCGCGTTCGCCGACCAGGTCGCGGATGGTCAGCGCGGTGCCCATGAACGCCGCGGCGTTGATCAGCAGGTTGAGAATCTGCGCGGACTCGTCGGGCGGGCTGGCGTGCTCGGAGGCCATGTGGAACCCGCCCGTACCGGGCACCGTCAGCGATAGCGCTCCCAGGATGAACGGCAGCAACGCCAGGAACACGAAGTAGGCGCGGTCGGAGACCACCAGACGCACCTGGCGGCGGGCGATCGTCGAGACCTGTCGCCGCAGGCTGGTGTGCACCGGTTTGCCCAGTTCGGCGGGCTGCGTCTCGGCCACCGGCCCCTTGCCCGGCGTCTTCTCGCGGGCCCGGAAGCGGCGGTTGGCCTCGTCGGGGTCGGCGCCCACGTTGGTGAAGATCTTGGCCCAGTTGGTGGTGCCCATCGCGTCGCCGATGCGGTCGGGCGCGCCGCAATAGGCCGTCTTCCCGCCCGGTGCCACCAGCAGGATCTGGTCGCAGATGTCCAGGTAGGACAGCATGTGCGTCACCACGATCACCACCCGGCCGGCGTCGGCCAGCGCGCGCAGCATCATCATCACCTGGTGGTCCAGCGCGGGATCCAGGCCCGACGTCGGCTCGTCGAGGATCAGCAGCGACGGCCCGGTGAGCAGCTCGAGCGCCACCGACGCGCGTTTGCGCTGCCCGCCGGACAGCTTGTCCACCCGTGTGTCGGCGTGCTTGGTCAGGTCCAGCTCGTCGAGCACCTGCGCGACGATCCGCGCGCGGTCGCCTTTGCTGGTGTCGGGTGGTAGGCGTAGCTCGGCGGCGTAGCCCAGCGCCTGGTTGACCGTCAGCTGCCGATGCACCACGTCGTCCTGCGGGACCATGCCGATCCGGCTGCGCAGCGACGCGTACTCGGCGTGAATGTCGTGTCCCTCGAACGTGACCGAGCCGCCGGTGGGGCGTGCATACCCGGCGATCAGCCGGGCGAGCGTGGTCTTGCCGGCGCCGGATCCGCCGATGATCGCGGTCAGCGTCCCCGGCCGGGCGGTCAGCGAGATGTCGTCGAGCAGTTGTTTGCCGCTGTCGACGCTGAACCGGACGCCGCGGACCTCCAGGCCGCCGGTTCGGGTCTCGGCTTCCGCGCGGGGGACCAGGGTGCTGTTGGTGAAAACCAGGTCGACGTTGCCGATGGTGACCACGTCGCCCTCGGACAGGATCGCCGATCCGACGCGGGTGCCGTTGACGAACGTCCCGTTGATGCTGCGGTCGTGGATCTCGGTGCCGAGCGGCGTCAGGGACAGCGTCGCGTGCTCGCGCGACGCCAGCACGTCGGAGATGACGATGTCGCTGTCGTTGGCGCGGCCGATCGTGACCGTGCCCGCGCCTCGTGCCGGCGCCGGGTGGCTGGGGGAGCGCTGCGAGAGGAACTTGACCATCCGGGTGGCGAGGTTGGACACGTCGCCGGTCCGGATGTCGGTCAGGGTGGACTCGGCCGGCGCCGGCGACTTCGGTTCCGGCGCCCGTCCGGCGTCGACGACGGTCCGCTCTTCGGGGGGCGTGCGCGGCGGCGCCGGGCGCCGCGGCGGCAGCTTGCGCTGCACGGACGCCGGATGCCGCGGGGATGCCGGCGGATTGGGCGGCGCCGGTGGCTTGGGCGGCGCGGGAGTCGGGCGGCCCCGGGGCGGAGTCTCCGGTGTCGTGGACCAGGCCAGCGTGGGCGGGCCCGAGTTGTGCGCCGGCCTGGGCTGCGACGGCCGGCGGGGCGGCGCCGGGCGGCGCCCGAACTCGAAGGTCAGCCGCGGTCCCTGCGGATTCCCGACGTTGATGCTCTGGCCGTCGCGGATATCGACCACCGGCATCCGGTAGCCGTTGACGTAGGTCCCGTTCAGCGAGCCGTTGTCGATGGCCATCCAGCGGCCCTGGTCGAAGCGCACGATCAGGTGCGCGCGGGATATCCGGGGGTCCGCGATGCGCAGGTCGGCGTGCGCGTCGCGCCCGATGACCACCTCATGGCCGGGCGCGAAAGATTGTTGGGACCCGTTGTGCCGGACGGTCAGTACGGGCGGGGCGGGTCGAGTCACTACCCCAGTATTGATGGGTTGCCTGTGAGGGCTCCCTTGGACCCGGCTGTGAACTCGCTATGTTTCGGAATCTGGCGTTCATAGCTGGTTCATAGCCTGCATTGGTCTGGCGCCCACACCCGTCGGACATGATTCGATCGGGATGGGACCCGCCGGACCGCTAGTCCGGACAGTTTTGGCGTGCCGAGAAAAGGGGGTGACGAGGTGGACCGGTCAGGAGAAGGCGCATCGCGGCGGGGTCCGGGCCGGCGGCTGTTGTCCAACCCGCGCATTGCGCTGCGCGCGGGTTTCCAGTCGCTGCCGTCGGCAACCGTCGCGCACCTGTTGCGCCGCGTGCCGCCGGTCAGCTCCGGGCCCGACGCCCAAGGGCCGGTCAGCGGTTTCGGTATCGCCAACGGCGCGCCGTTTGCCGGGTACACCATCCTGCGACCGCTGGGCGCCGGCGGGATGGCCGAGGTCTACCTGGCGTTGCACCCCCGGCTGCCGCGCCGCGACGTGATCAAGGTCCTCGCCGAGGCCATCACCGCCGACGGCGAGTTCCGCGAGCGGTTCAACCGCGAGGCCGATCTCGCAGCCACGCTGTGGCACCCGCACATCGTCGGCGTGCACGATCGCGGCGAATTCCACGGCCAGCTGTGGATTTCCATGGACTACGTGGAGGGCATCGACGCCTCGCGGTTGGTGAAGGACCGCGACGGGGGGCTGCCGCTCGATGAGGTGTGCGACATCGTCCACGCCGTCGCGGGCGCCCTCGACTACGCCCACACGCGCGGCCTGTTGCACCGCGACGTCAAGCCCGCCAACATCCTGCTCACCCACGCCGACGAGGGGGAGCGCCGGATCCTGTTGGCGGACTTCGGGGTGGCTCGCCACCTCGCCGACATCAGCGGCATCACCGAGACCAACGTCGCGGTCGGGACCGTCGCCTACGCCGCGCCCGAGCAGCTCACCGGCGCCGACATCGACGGACGCGCGGACCAATACGCTCTGGCCGCAACGGCTTTCCACCTGCTGACCGGTGCGCCGCCCTTCCAGCACTCCAACCCGATCGCGGTGATCAGCCAGCACCTGAATGACGAACCGCCGCGGCTCAGCCGGTTCCGCCCGGAGCTGGCGCACCTCGACGACGTGTTCCGCACCGCGCTGGCCAAGAAGCCCGCCGACCGGTTCGACCGCTGCCGCGCCTTCTCCGCGGCCCTCAGCGGGCAAACGACCGGCGGCACCGGGTCCCGCCGCCGCCTCGTGTCGATGGCGCACCGATTTTCGTCCCGGACCCGGTGGTCGGCCGCGCTGGTCTGCGCGGTGCTGGTCGCGATCGCGGCCACCTGGTCGACCCTGTACTCCTTCCAGGAGGACACTCCGCCGCCCAGCCCCGCGCTCGCGTCGCGCCCGTCCGTCCCCGCCGCCACCGTGCCTGCGACCGCCATGCGGACGCTGAGTGGCACCTTCCGGCTGGACTACGACAAATCGAAGCGGACCACCAACGGCGTCCCGCTCCGCCACGAGATCGTCCCCAGCAACTGGTGGGCTTTCAACTCCGTGTGCACCACCGACGGCTGCGGCGCTGCCGGGACCCAGTTGGACGACGCCACCCACCTGGTCGCCGGCACCGCCGACGGCGGTCAGACCGACACGCTGCGCTTTGTCGCGGGGTATTGGCAGGGCACCCCGCAGCAGGAGAGGGTGGGCTGCCGGTTGCCGAACGGGCAGGTCACGGCCACCCAGCAGGAGACGGTCGCGTGGTCGTTGGCGCCGCAGGCCGACGGCACGCTGCGCGGCACCGAGACCGAGACCGTGCTGTCCAACGAGTGTGGGGCGCAGGGCGCCGTGGTGCGCGTCCCGGTGGTGGCCACCCGGGTCGGTGACGTCCCGCAAGGTGTCGCGCTGGCCGATCCCGCGCAGGTGGTCAGCGCGGCGGCTTCGTCGGCCACCAAGCCGTCCGGCAAGCCTTCACCGCCGGTTCTCGGCGGGCTGTGCGGTGATGTCGACAAGCTGGCCTACGACCAGACCAGCAATCAGCAGGTCGTCTGCGAGGGCAACACCTGGGCCAAAGCGCCCATCACGACGGGTGTCCACGCCGTCGGCACGACCTGCGACCTGCCCGACGTCCCCGTCTTCGCGATGTCCACCTCCAACGACGGCTACCTGCTGCAATGCGATCCCGTGACCCGGCTGTGGACCCGGCATAGCTGACGCTGCCGCATCGGCGCCGGGCCTGGCTCGCCGCCCGCTGCGCCGAATGTGAAGCTGGCCGCACGCTGGGCGCCGACGCGCGCGGTCGGCGGGCCGACGCTGCGACCGGGCGGCTTGTCGGTGGCCGCCTCTACTCTGGTGACATGGCTTTCGCCACCGAACATCCTGTGGTCGCACACTCGGAGTACCGCGCCGTCGACGAGCTCGTGCGCACCGGCTCCCGCTTCGACGTCGTCAGCCCGCACGAACCCGCCGGTGACCAGCCGGCCGCCATCGACGAGCTGGAACGCCGGATCAGGGCAGGGGAGCGTGACGTGGTGCTGCTCGGCGCCACGGGCACCGGCAAGTCGGCGACCACGGCGTGGCTGATCGAGCGTCTGCAACGGCCCACCCTGGTGATGGCGCCCAACAAGACGCTGGCCGCCCAGCTGGCCAACGAGCTGCGAGAGATGTTGCCGCACAACGCTGTCGAATACTTCGTGTCGTACTACGACTACTACCAGCCCGAGGCATACATCGCGCAGACCGACACCTACATCGAGAAGGACAGCTCGATCAACGACGACGTCGAACGGCTGCGGCACTCCGCGACGTCGGCCCTGCTGTCGCGGCGGGACGTGGTCGTGGTGGCCTCGGTGTCCTGCATCTACGGCCTGGGCACCCCGCAGTCGTACCTGGACCGGTCGGTGGAGCTCACGGTCGGCGCCGAGGTCCCGCGCGACGCCCTGCTGAGGTTGTTGGTGGATGTCCAGTACAGCCGCAACGACCTGTCGTTCACCCGCGGCTCGTTCCGGGTGCGCGGCGACACCGTGGAGATCATCCCGTCCTACGAGGAGCTGGCAGTCCGCATCGAGTTCTTCGGCGACGAGATCGAGGCGCTGTACTACCTGCATCCCCTGACCGGCGACGTGGTCCGCCAGGTCGAGACGCTGCGGATCTTCCCGGCCACCCACTACGTCGCCGGTCCGGAGCGGATGGCGCTGGCGATCTCCACCATCGAGCAGGAACTGGCCGAACGTCTGGCCGAGCTGGAAGGCCAGGGCAAGCTGCTGGAAGCACAGCGGCTGCGGATGCGTACCAACTACGACGTCGAGATGATGCGGCAGGTGGGGTTCTGCTCGGGCATCGAGAACTACTCGCGCCACATAGACGGTCGCGGACCGGGTTCGCCGCCGGCGACGCTGCTGGACTACTTCCCGGAGGACTTCCTGCTGGTCATCGACGAGTCGCACGTGACCGTGCCGCAAATCGGCGGCATGTACGAGGGCGACATGTCCCGCAAGCGCAACCTGGTCGAGTACGGGTTCCGGCTGCCGTCGGCGTGCGATAACCGGCCGCTGACCTGGGAGGAGTTCGCCGACCGGATAGGGCAGACGGTGTATCTGTCGGCCACTCCCGGGCCGTATGAGCTGAGCCAGTCCGGCGGCGAGTTCGTCGAGCAGGTGATCCGACCGACCGGCCTGGTGGACCCCAAGGTGGTGGTCAAGCCCACCAAGGGCCAGATCGACGACTTGATCGGCGAGATCCGCAAGCGGGCCGAGGCCGACGAGCGGGTGCTGGTGACGACGCTGACCAAGAAGATGGCCGAGGACCTCACCGACTACCTGCTGGAGATGGGCATCCGGGTGCGCTACCTGCACTCCGAGGTCGACACGCTGCGCCGCGTCGAGCTGCTGCGACAGCTGCGGCTCGGCGATTACGACGTGCTGGTCGGCATCAACCTGCTGCGCGAGGGCCTGGACCTGCCCGAGGTGTCACTGGTGTCGATCCTGGACGCCGACAAGGAAGGCTTCCTGCGGTCGACGCGCAGCCTGATCCAGACCATCGGCCGCGCGGCCCGCAACGTCTCCGGCGAAGTCCACATGTACGCGGACAAGATCACCGACTCGATGAAGGAAGCCATCGACGAGACCGAACGCCGCCGCGAGAAGCAGGTCGCGTTCAACACGGCCAACGGCATCGACCCGCAGCCGCTGCGCAAGAAAATCGCGGACATCCTCGATCAGGTGTATCGAGAGGCCGACGACACGGAGAACGTCGAAGTCGGCGGCTCGGGCCGCAATTCGTCCCGTGGCCGGCGCGCGCAGGGCGAGCCCGGCCGGGCCGTCAGCGCCGGGGTGTTCGAGGGCCGCGACACCTCGTCGATGCCGCGCGCCGAACTGGCGGACCTGATCAAGGACCTCACCGCGCAGATGATGGCCGCCGCCCGGGACCTCCAGTTCGAGCTGGCCGCGCGATTCCGCGACGAGATCGCCGACCTCAAGAAGGAACTGCGCGGGATGGACGCCGCCGGCGTGAAGTGACGGAGACGACGAGCGCCCCCGGCAGCTGGCGTGAGCTGCTGGGCGAGCACCTGGGGACGGCGACGGTGCTCGCCGGCGGCGTCGCCATGTACGCGACCAACGAATTCCTGACCGTCAGCCTGCTGCCCAGCGCAATCACCGAGATCGGCGGCAACCGGCTGTACGCCTGGGTGGTCACCCTGTACCTGGTCGGCTCGGTCGTAGCGGCGACCATGGTCAACCCGATCCTGCTGCGCTTCGGGGCGCGGGCGTCGTTCCTGGCGGGGCTGGCGGTCTTCGGGGTCGCCAGCGTGATCTGCGCGGTGGCGCCCAGCATGGAGGTCCTGATCGCCGGGCGGGCCCTGCAAGGCGTCGCCGGCGGGCTGCTGGCCGGCCTGGGCTATGCGCTGATCAACTCCGCGCTGCCGCGCTGGCTGTGGACCCGTGGGTCGGCGCTGGTGTCGGCGATGTGGGGGGTCGCCACCGTGGCCGGGCCCGCGATGGGCGGTGTTTTCGCGCAATTCGGCCTGTGGCGGTGGGCGTTCGGCTCGATGGCGATCCTGACCGCGCTGATGGCGATCCTGGTGCAGATCGTGCTGGCCACGACCCGGGGTGGCGCCGACGGCGACAGCTCGGCGCCGCCCGCGCTGCGGGTGCCGGTGTGGTCGCTGGTGCTGATGGGCGCCGCCGCGCTGGCGGTCAGCGTCGCGCAGCTGCCGCACAACGTCGCGGCCACCGCCGGGCTGCTGGCCGTCGGTGTTCTGCTGGTGGTGGGATTCGTGGTCGTCGACCGGCGCAACCGCGCGGCCGTGCTCCCGCCGAGTGTCTTCGGCTCCGGGCCGCTGAAATGGATCTACCTGACCATGGGCGTGCAGATGATGGCGGTCATGGTCGACACCTACGTGCCGCTGTTCGGCCAGCGGCTCGGGCATTTGACCCCGGTGGTAGCGGGCTTCCTCGGCGCGGCGCTGGCGATCGGCTGGACGGCCAGCGAAATCATCAGCGCGTCCGTGAACAGCGCGCGACGCGTCGGGTATGTGGTCATGGTCGCCCCGTTGGTGATGGCGTCCGGGCTGGCCGTGGCCGCCGTCACGCAGCGCGCCAACGCGCCCGCCGGCACCGTCGTGGTCTGGGCGGTGGCGTTGCTGGTGGCCGGCGTCGGCATCGGGATGGCCTGGCCGCACCTGTCGGCGCGCGCGATGGACTGCGTCGACGACCCGGCCGAAAGCGGTGCGGCGGCCGCCGCGATCAACACGGTGCAGCTGATCTCCGCGGCGTTCGGCGCCGGGGTGGCCGGGGTCGTCGTCAACGCCGCCGACGGCGCCGACCTGGTGGCGGCGCGCTGGTTGTACGCGGTGTTTACCCTGCTGGCCGCGGCAGCCTTCGTCGCGTCCTACCGGGCGACCCACCGCGACCGGCGCCCTCAGTCCGGGGCGTCCTCGGCCCGCAGCACCGCGTAGACCCCGTCCAGCTTGGCCAGCACGTCGGGCGCGTTGACGATGCTGGCGCCCGACAACGTCATCGTCACCCCGACCTGATCGTCGTCGATGTCGTGGGAGTCCGCGTCGAGTTCGGTGAGCTGCCAGCGCCGTTGCCCACACACCTGCAGGAGCTGCCGCAGCACGCCGCGGCCGTTCTCGTAGATGATGTGCAGCCGGATGGTCCCGCGCAGCCGGGCGGTGAGCTGGCGCTCCACCGCGTTGAACGCCAGCGCGCTGACGAAGTGCAGGACCACCACGGCGCTGGCGAGCAGCAACAGCCCGGCTCCGGCCGCCATGCCGATCGCGGCCGACTCCCACACGGCCGCCGCGGTGGTCAGCCCGTGTACCGCACCGCGCCGGGTGATGATGATCCCGGCGCCCAGAAAGCCGATGCCGGAGACGATTTGGGCCGCTACCCGGGAAGGGTCCAGCACGACCGTCCCGGCCGACAGGACGTCGCCGAAGCCGTACTTGCTGACCATCATGATCAGCGCCGCCGAGGTCCCGACGATGGTCTGGGTCCGCAGCCCGGCGACCTTGCCCTGGACCGTGCGTTCCAGGCCGATCAGCGCGGTGAGCGTGAACGCGGCGAGCAGCTCGACGAGGTGCCGGCCGTTTTGCGCGGCGCCACCGAACAGCGGGTCGGCAAGCCACATCTGCATGCCGATCAAGCTAACCCGGCAGCCTGGCAACACGCTGCCGCTAGCGTGTCGACCTGATTACCTGCGCGTAATGAAATTGCCATCGCTCGACGATGTGGAAGCCGAGGTAGCTCGGGAACTGGTACGCCGGCGTCTTGCCGAACTTCCCGGGCGGCAGTGACTGCCCTGTCTGATGGTCCGGCAGCGACTTGTCCCGGTCCGTGACGCTCCACACCGTGCTGCACTTGTTGATCTTGGCCGTCGTCAGCCACACCGCCACATGGCCGTCCCACAGCGCGCCAACCTTGGGCCCGTAGTAGCCGCGCTCCACGTCGATCAGCGATCGGTAGGCGTCCGGGCGCGTCGCGACCAGCGCGCGGATCGGCCCGGGCCGCCACGGGACGGTGTTGTCCACGACGAGGCAGTCACCGGGCTTGGCGTGCGCGCTGATCACGTCGGCGACCTGGCTGTAGTCCCATCCCTCCTTGGCGTACGGCCAGCGCTGGGTGAACAGATAGTTCGGCGTCGCGGCGACGGCGAAGAGCGCGATCAGGCCGACGATCAGCCACTTCTTCCGAGCGACCGTCACGATGCAGAGCGCCAGGACGACGGCCGCCGCCGGGGCCGTCAGGATCAGGTACCGCGGGTAGTACATGGGCTCGACCGTCACCGAATAGATCAGCACGATCGCATTGGGCACGACGATCCATGCGACGCAGACCAAGAGCAGCAGCCGGGCACTCCCGCCCGGTCCCGGCGCCCCGGCCAGCCGGGCCGCGACGGCGGCGACGACCACGACGCCCGCCAGAATGGCAAAGGGCACGCTGTGGTCGAAGTACTGGCGGTGCACGACGTCGAGGAAAAGGTTGCGATTGAGGCCCGCGATCCATCCGACCTGAAATACCTGGCCGTGCGCGAACAGCAGGAACGGCGTCATGGCGCCGAGCGCGACGGCCGTGGCAATCGCCCACGCGATCACGACCGGCCTGGTCCGGCCCGGTTCCCTGGGCGCGAGCAGCGCCAACAGCACCGCGTAAATCGGCAGCAGCAACACCAGATAGACGCTGACCAAGATCGCCAGCATCGAGACCAGTGCGTAGGCCACCCACAACCCCGGCCGGTTGCGCCGGACCGCCGCGACGAACAGCACGGTCAGCCACACCGAGGCCGCCACCGAGAGCGCCGAGGAACGGGCTTCAATACCCGCCCACGTCACCCGCGGCAAAATCGCGAAGACCACTCCAGCGCACAATGCGGTTAATCGTGTCGATTCGCCCAACGGAAACTGCTTGGTCAATACGACGACGCCGGCGGCGGCGCCCCCGACCGCCAGACAGCTGGGAAACCGGGCCCAGAATTCCGTCGGCGGAAATAGCGCGAACCAGCCGTGCATCAGCAGGTAATACAGGCCGTGCACCGCGTCGATGTGACCGACCAGTTTCCACAGCTCGGGGACCGTCCGGCTCGCCGCTGCGGAAATCGTGGCGCCCTCGTCGTACCAGAACGACGGCTTACCGGCCCAACCTGCGCTGATCAGCACGGCCAGCGCGGCGATCAGCCACGGATCGAGCCGCCGGCCGCGGGCGCGTTCCGCCCCCGGCCCGTCGGCGGTATCCGCCGCCCGGCGCTCGGCAGTTGGCACAGACATGGTGCTTGTCACTGTAGGGCGTATCCGTAATTCCTGGTCAGCAGGCGTCCTGGCTGTTGTCGCCGCGAGTTCGTCGCGTCCCCTGGTCGATTCATCGAAAATATGATCTGCTGACGCACGTAAGCCGGGCAAATTGAGCGCCGCGCCACGCTGCAGCTGTGTGCCTAATCTCACCCATCTGCGTCGGAACAGGCGATAATGTCTTGGCTTGGCCTAGCAACCGACATTGGGAGGGTAAATGGGCGCCTATCGGACCGTGGTGGTAGGAACCGACGGCTCGGATTCATCGATGCGTGCGGTGGACCGGGCGGCCGCTATCGCCGGGGCGGACGCGAAGCTGATCATCGCGTCGGCGTATCTACCCCAGCATGATGACGGCCGCGCCGCCGACGTCCTCAAAGGCGAGAGCTACAAGGTGTCGGGCACCGCGCCGATCTACGACATCCTGCACGACGCGCGCGAGCGTGCGCACAACGCCGGCGCGAAGAACGTCGAGGAAAAGCCGATCGTCGGTGCCCCGGTCGACGCGCTGGTGCACCTGGCCGAGGAGTCGGAGGCCGACCTGCTGGTGGTCGGCAACGTGGGGCTGAGCACGATCGCCGGCCGGCTGCTGGGCTCGGTGCCGGCGAACGTCTCGCGTCGGGCCAAGGTCGACGTGCTGATCGTGCACACCACGAACTAGCGCCGGTCTACCAGCCCCGCTCGCGCCATTCGGCGAGGTTGGGGCGCTCGTTGCCCAGCACCGTGTCGTCGCCGTGGCCGGGATAGATCACCGTCGAATCGTCGTAGACGTCGAAAACCTTTGTGCTGACGTCGTCGAGCAGCTGCTCGAAGTCGCCGGGCTGCCACGTCTTGCCCACCCCGCCCGGGAACAGGCAGTCCCCGGTGAACAGCTGAGTGACCCCGCCGGTCGCCGGCCCGTCGAGGGCCAGCACGACCGAGCCGGGCGTGTGCCCGCGCAGGTGGATCACGTTGAACGTCAGCTTGCCGATCTGCACGGTGTCCCCGTCGGCCAGCAAACGATCCGGTGTGACGGGCAGCGGCTCGGCGTCGATCTCGTGTGAGGCCGTCGGCGCGCCGGTCTCCTTGGCCACCGCCTCCAGCGCCTGCCAGTGGTCGAAGTGCTGGTGGCTGGTCACGATCAGCGCCAATTTCGGGGCGTACTGTCGGATCAGGTCGAGCAGGACGTCGGGTTCGTTGGCGGCGTCGATCAGCAACGTTTGACCGGTCTCGGAACATGTCACCAGGTAGGCGTTGTTGTCCATGGGGCCCACCGAAACCTTGAGGATCGTGGCGCCGGGCAGTGTCCGTCGCGCCGCGGTGTGTGGTTCGAGGTGTCCCGTGTAGTTGTCGCTGACGGTGGTCATGTGCGCCACTCCTCCATCCCGGCTGCGCCGGCATCATCGTCGTCGGCGCGGGTCATAGCGGTCAGGTTAGACCTGTCGGTGGGTGCACATAGCATGGGTACGGCTTGTCTGTATCAAGGATTTCGCGGAGGGTTTTGCGTGGCTGATCGCCTGATCGTCAAGGGTGCGCGCGAGCACAACCTGCGCAGCGTCGACCTTGACCTGCCTCGTGACGCGCTGATCGTCTTCACCGGGCTGTCGGGGTCGGGCAAGTCGTCGCTGGCGTTCGACACGATTTTCGCCGAGGGCCAGCGGCGCTATGTCGAGTCGCTGTCGGCCTACGCCCGCCAATTCCTGGGTCAGATGGACAAGCCGGACGTCGACTTCATCGAGGGCCTGTCGCCGGCCGTGTCCATCGATCAGAAGTCCACCAACCGCAACCCGCGGTCGACGGTCGGCACCATCACCGAGGTCTACGACTACCTGCGGCTGCTGTACGCCCGCGCGGGCACGCCGCACTGCCCGGTCTGCGGGGAGCGAATCGCGCGCCAGACGCCGCAGCAAATCGTCGACCAAGTACTGGCGATGGAGGAGGGCACCCGGTTCCTGGTGCTCGCGCCTGTCGTCCGCACTCGCAAGGGCGAGTTTGCCGACCTGTTCGACAAGCTCAACGCCCAGGGCTACAGCCGCGTGCGGGTCGACGGCGTGGTGCATCCGCTGACCGACCCTCCCAAGCTGAAGAAGCAGGAAAAGCACGACATCGAGGTGGTGGTAGACCGGCTCACCGTCAAGGCCACCGCCAAGCAGCGGCTCACCGACTCGGTGGAGACCGCGCTGAACCTGGCCGACGGGATCGTCGTCCTGGAGTTCCCCGACGAGCGCGACGAGCACGACCACCCCCGCGAGCAGCGGTTCTCCGAGAAGCTGGCCTGCCCCAACGGGCACGCGCTGGCGGTCGACGACCTGGAGCCGCGGTCGTTCTCGTTCAACTCGCCCTACGGCGCCTGCCCCGAGTGCACCGGCCTGGGCATCCGCAAGGAGGTCGACCCCGACCTGGTGGTGCCTGACCCGGAGCTGACGCTGGCCCAGGGCGCGGTAGCGCCGTGGTCGTCGGGCCACACCGCCGAGTACTTCACCCGGATGATGGCCGGCCTGGGCGACGCGCTGGGTTTCAACGTGGACACGCCGTGGCGCAAGCTGCCCGCCAAGGCCCGCAAGGCGATTTTGGAGGGCTCCGACCAGCAGGTGCACGTGCGGTACCGCAACCGCTATGGACGCACCCGGTCGTACTACGCCGATTTCGAGGGTGTGCTGGCGTTCCTGCAGCGGAAGATGGCGCAGACCGAGTCCGAGCAGATGAAGGAACGCTACGAGGGCTTCATGCGCGACGTGCCGTGCCCGGTCTGCGAGGGCACGCGGCTCAAGCCGGAGATCCTGGCGGTGTCGCTGGCCGGGGAGACCGGGGGAGAGCAGGGCGCGAAGTCCATCGCCGAGGTCTGTGAGCTCTCGATCTCTGACTGCGCCGACTTCCTCAACTCGTTGACGCTCGGCCAGCGCGAGCGGGCGATCGCCGGCCAGGTGCTTAAGGAGATCCAGTCGCGGCTGGGCTTCCTGCTCGACGTGGGGCTGGACTACCTGTCGCTGTCCCGCGCGGCGGCCACGCTCTCCGGCGGGGAGGCCCAACGCATCCGGCTGGCGACGCAGATCGGGTCCGGCCTGGTCGGCGTCCTGTACGTGCTCGACGAGCCGTCCATCGGGCTGCACCAGCGCGACAACCGTCGTCTCATCGAAACCCTCACCCGGCTAAGGGATCTGGGTAACACGCTGATCGTCGTCGAGCACGACGAGGACACCATCGCGCACGCCGACTGGGTCGTCGACATCGGCCCGGGCGCGGGCGAGCACGGTGGGCACATCGTGCACAGCGGGACGTACCGCGACCTGCTGGCAAATAAGTCCTCGATTACCGGCGCCTACCTGTCGGGCAAAGAGAGCATCGAGATGCCGGCGATCCGGCGTCCCGTCGACCGCAAGCGTCAACTCACCGTCGTCGGCGCCCGCGAGCACAACCTGCGCGGCATCGACGTGTCGTTCCCGCTCGGGGTGCTGACCGCCGTGACCGGCGTGTCCGGTTCGGGTAAGTCGACGCTGGTCAACGACATTCTGGCGGCGGTGCTGGCCAACCGGCTCAACGGCGCCCGCCAGGTGCCCGGCCGGCACACCCGGGTCACCGGGCTGGATCACCTGGACAAGCTGGTGCGGGTGGACCAGTCGCCGATCGGGCGCACGCCGCGGTCCAACCCGGCCACCTACACCGGGGTGTTCGACAAGATCCGCACCCTGTTCGCCGCCACCACCGAGGCGAAAGTCCGCGGCTACCAACCCGGCCGGTTCTCGTTCAACGTCAAGGGCGGCCGCTGTGAGGCGTGCACCGGTGACGGCACCATCAAGATCGAGATGAATTTCCTGCCCGACGTGTACGTGCCGTGCGAGGTCTGTCACGGCGCCCGCTACAACCGGGAAACCCTGGAAGTGCACTACAAGGGCAAGACCATCTCCGACGTGCTGGACATGTCGATCGAGGAAGCCGCGGAGTTCTTCGAGCCGATCACCGGGATCCACCGCTACCTGCGCACGCTGGTCGACGTCGGTCTGGGCTATGTCCGGCTGGGCCAGCCGGCGCCGACGCTGTCCGGCGGCGAGGCGCAGCGCGTCAAGCTGGCCTCGGAGCTGCAGAAGCGTTCCACCGGCCGCACCATCTACATCCTCGACGAGCCCACCACCGGCCTGCACTTCGACGACATCCGCAAGCTGCTGAAGGTCATCAACGGCCTTGTCGACAAGGGCAATACGGTGATCGTCATCGAACACAACCTGGACGTGATCAAGACCTCCGACTGGATCGTCGACATGGGACCCGAGGGCGGCGCCGAGGGCGGGACCGTCGTCGCCGAGGGCCCGCCCGAGGACATCGCCGCGGTGCCGGAAAGCTACACCGGGAAATTCCTCGCCGACGTGGTCGCCGCGCCCGCGCCGCAGCGGTCGACCCGAAAGCGCAAGGCCACCGCCTAGCGCGCTCGGCAAAGGGGCGACGGGAAGCGCGGCCTGATCCGGGTGCCGTCCAGCCACGCCGTCAGCGCCTCGGCACGCGCCTGCAGGGCCCGGAGTGCGTCGCGGCCGGGATCTTCGAGCAGCTGCAACCGGACGCGGGCGTCGTCGTCCTGACACCAGCCGCCGACCACGCGACCGTTCCACCACACGGTGGGTCCGGCGTTGCCGTTGCGGTCGAAGACCTGGCCGCGGTGGGCCCCGAGATACCAGTCCCGCTCGAACCAGCCCATGGTCGTCGCGTCCAGACCCGGCAGCAGGGCAGCCCACGGCGGCGTTTCCGGCTCGGGCTCGAGGTCGTCGGGCAGCGCATAGCCGGGGCGGTCGTCCAGCTCGACCTGGACGGCACCGATCGCGGTCAACGCCGCGCGCACCGCGGTCAGCGTGCTGCCGAACCACCACTTCACGTCCCCGGCGGTCGCGGGGCCGAAGGTCCGCAGCCAGCGCCGGGTCAGCTCGGCCTGCGCGTCGGCGGGGGACCGGCCCGGTTCGCCCAGCCAGTCCGCGACGGCGGCCCAGCGCGGCCGCGAGGTGGTCCAGGCCCCGTCGTTGGGCCCGCGCACGATGTCGCCGCGCGCCGACAGCACCGTCAGCACCCGGGGCGCAATGGGAACCTCACCGCCCCAGCGCTTTCCGGGTGCCGGATCGTACGTCCCGGCCAATTCGGGTAGCGCCGCGCGCAACTCGGCGCTGCTGGCGGGCCCATGCTCGCCGAGCCGGCGCAGCACCGCGGCGCAGGCCAGATCCAGCCAGCGTTGCCCGTCGGCGGCCACACCGGCCTTGGTCACGTCGGCGGCCAGGCGTCGGCTCTCATTGGCGGCCACCCGGTCACTGGCCGCGGGCTGAACGGTCGGCAGGTCGGCAGCGTCGATCAACCACAACGTGCGCCGCATCGCCAGATGCTTGACCGCCGTGCGCTTCTGGTAGAGCTGCGCGTCCAGGTCCGTCGCGGCGAAGCCAGGGGATCGTGCCCACAGCGACAGGTACGGGGTGGCCGGATCGGTGGCGTGCAGCCCGACCAGCCCGGCGATGACTGAGTCCATCGGCCCACCCGACGACAGAAAATGCCTGCGCGCCAGGCGGTTCCGCCGCTCCGCAACGCCAAACCTGCGCACCGCTACAACGTGCGCGCCAGCCGGTCCGCGAGCAGCGCGGCGAACTTGGCCGGATCCTCGAGCGCGCCGCCCTCGGCGAGCAGCGCCGTGCCGTAGAGCAACTCGGCGGTTTCGGCGAGGCGTTGCCGCCCGGCGTCGTCGGCGGCGTCCTTCTGCGCCTGTTGCAGGCCGGTGACCAGCGGGTGGGTGGGGTTGAGCTCCAGGATCCGCTTACCGACCGGAATCTCCTGCCCGGAAGCCCGGTAAATGCGGGCGAGGGCCGGCGTGATGCCGAAGGCGTCGGTGATCAGGCAGGCCGGGGACTCGGTCAGGCGCGAGGACAACCGCACCTCCTTGACGTGCTCGTCGAGGGTCTCCTGCAGCCAGGTGAGCAGGTCGGCGAAGTCCTTCTCCTGTTCCTTGCGCTCCTCTTCGTGGGCGGTCTTCTCCTCTTCGGAGTCCAGATCGACCTCGCCCTTGGCCACCGATTGCAGCGGTTTGCCGTCGAACTCGGGCACCATGCCCGTCCAGACCTCGTCCACCGGGTCGGTGAGCAGCAGCACCTCGTAGCCCTTGGCCTTGAACGCCTCGAGGTGCGGGGACTTCAACAGCTGCTGGGACGACTCACCGGTGGCATAGAAGATCTGCTCCTGGCCCTCCTTCATCCGGCCGATGTAGCCGGCCAGCGTGGTGAGCTCCTCCTCGCTGTGCGTGGAGGCGAACGACGAAATGCCCAGCAGCGTGTCGCGGTTGTCGTGGTCGGACATCAGGCCCTCCTTGAGGACCCGGCCGAACTGCGACCAGAACGTGCGGTAGTCCTCCGGGCGGTCGGACTGCAACTCCTTGATCGTGGACAGGACCTTCTTGGTCAGCCGGCGGCGGATGGCCTTGATCTGCCGGTCCTGCTGCAGGATTTCGCGGGATACGTTGAGCGACATGTCTTGTGCGTCGACGACACCCTTGATGAAGCGCAGGTACACCGGCATGAGCTCCTCGCAGTCGCTCATGATGAAGACCCGCTTGACGTACAGCTGCACCCCGGTCTTGTTGTCCTGGTTGAACAGGTCGAACGGCGCGTGCGACGGGATGAACAGCAGGGCCTGGTACTCGAAGGTGCCCTCGGCCTTCATCGCGATGACCTCGAGCGGGTCATCCCAGGCGTGCGCGATGTGCTTGTAGAACTCCTTGTACTCCTCCTCGGAGACTTCGTCTTTGGACCTGGCCCATAGCGCCTTCATCGAGTTGAGCGTCTGCGTCTCGATGGTGACCTGCTCTTCGCCGCCCTCTTCTTCGGCGGGCGCGCGGCGCTCGACCTCCATGCGGACCGGCCACGCGATGAAGTCGGAGTACTTCTTGACCAGCTCCCGGATCTTCCACTCCGAGGTGTAGTCGTGCAGCTCGTCCTCGGCGTCCTCGGGCTTGAGGTGCAGCGTGACCGACGTGCCCTGGGGCGCGTCGTCGACGGTCTCGATGCTGTAGGTGCCCTCCCCGCTGGACTCCCAGCGGGTGGCAGCGCTCTCGCCGGCCTTGCGGGTGAGCAGTTGGACCGTGTCGGCCACCATGAACGTCGAGTAAAACCCGATGCCGAACTGCCCGATCAGCTCCTGCGAGGCGGTTTCGTTCTTGGCCTCCCGCAACTTCTGGCGCAGCTCGGCGGTGCCCGACTTGGCCAGCGTGCCGATCAGGTCGACGACCTCGTCGCGGCTCATGCCGATGCCGTTGTCGCGGACGGTCAGCGTGCGGGCGGTTTTGTCGACGTCGATCTCGATGTGCAGATCGGACGTGTCGACGTCCAGGTCCTTGTTCCGGAACGCCTCCAGCCGCAGCTTGTCCAGCGCGTCGGAGGCGTTCGAGATCAGCTCCCGCAGAAACGAATCCTTGTTGGAGTACACCGAGTGGACCATCAGATCCAGCAGTTGGCGTGCCTCCGCCTGAAACTCCAGCTGTTCCGCATTTGCGTTCATGCGCAACAGATTATCGGCAGCCCCCGACGCATCCGGAGGGCCCCGGCCACGAAGCTACCTGGGCACCTTCGCGCCCATATCGGTGGCGATCTGGCTGGCCTGGTTGGTGAGCTGGGCTGCGCAGGCCTGGACGTCGAGGACCACGTTGGAGACCGCGCTCAGCACGTGCTGGCAGGTCACGCCCGTCTTGTCCGTCGAGTCGTGCAACAGCGCGATCTTGGGTGGGGTGCCGGTCACGTCGTGGAACACCCACGGAGTCGGCTTTCCCGCGTGGGTCTGTGTCACGGTCCTGCCGGCGCAGCCCCGCCACTGCGTGTCCTGGGAGTAGACGAATTTCGTCGCCTGGTCCGCGGACGCGAACACCACCGCGCCCTGGACCACGACGATGCCGGGGCCTCCGCTCTCGGCTTTCTGCAGCAGCTGGGCCAGTACGGCGGTGTAGCCACTGCTCTTGTACGTCACGCTTTGATATCCGAGCAGTGCCCCCCGACATAGTTCGTCCGAGAGGGTGTCGCCGGCATCCGGGTCCTTCATGTCCGTTCTGTCGCGTTCGACGGCGATGCCCGACGTCGAGAAGTAGGCGTTGATCTGCGTGGGACTGAGCAGGATCGAATTCAGTTGGGCCGGAGTTACCGTCGGGACCGCCCTCGTGGTGGTAGCCGCGGTGGTGGTGACGGTGGCGCTGGCCTCGGTGCTTGACGTGGCGGTCGAGGCCGTGCCTCCGGCCCCGGTGTTGCGGACGGCCAGCCAGACGGCGGTGCCGACAAGCAGGGTCACGACGGCGAGCAGGGCGCCGATGAGCAACCACGGTTTCCGTCGTGGCGGTCCGGGCGGAGCCCAAACCGGGGGCGGCAGCTGCCGCTGCACGGTGATCGGCGGCATGGGCCCGGTCGGCGGCGGGCCGAATTGTTGGTTGTGTTCGAGCAGCCTGTCGACGCGGTGTTGATCGGGCGTGCTCAACGCGTCGTGGGCGGCTCTGGCCAGGGCCCCGGCCGTCTGGAAGCGCGCGGTGGGCTCCTTTGCCATGCCGTGGGCGATGACCCGGTCGAACCCGGCCGGCACGGTGGGGATGTGCAGGCTGGGTCGCGGGGTGGGCTGGGTAAGGTGCGCCCCCATCAGCGCCGGCAGGCTGTCGCTCGGATACGGTGCGACGCCGGTGAGGCACTCGTAGAGCACGCATGTCAGCGCGTAAATGTCAGCGCGGTAGGTGATTTCGGCGTTTCCGAATCGCTCGGGCGCCATGTAGCTCCAGCTGCCCATCGCGGTGCCGGTCTTGGTCAGGTTCTTGTCTGTGGCCGCCGCGGCGATGCCGAAGTCCACCAGGTAGGCAAAGTCATCGCCGGTGATCAGGATGTTTTCTGGCTTGATGTCGCGGTGGACCACCCCGGCGCGGTGGGCGGCGTCCAACGCCGCGGCGACCTGCTCGACGATGGCGACGGCGCGAGGTGGAGACAAAGCTCCCTCACGGCGGATGAGCGCCGCCAAGTCGTTTCCCTCGACGTAGCGCATGTCGATAAACAGCTGGCCGTCGATTTCGCCGTAGTCGTGGATGGGCAAGATATGCGGCTCTTGCAGCCGCCCGGCGGTGTGGGCCTCGCGCTGCATGCGTTGCCGGAAGACGTCGTCGGAACTGAACTGTTGGGACATCAGCTTGAGCGCGACGGTGCGGTCTTTGACCGTGTCGTACGCCTCGTAGACCTCGCCCATGCCCCCACGGCCCAGCAGCCGTTGGAGCCGGTACGGTCCGAACTGGCTGCCCACTCGGGAGCTCTGTCCGACCTCAGTCATCGTTGTGCAGCGACTCTCGGATCTGCGCCAGCCTTTCGGCGGCCGCGCGCTGGCGCCGGTCAAACTCCTCTTCGACCCGGCGGCCTTCCGGTGTTTCGGCGTCGAGCTCTTTTGCGCCCAGGGAGGTTCCGTACCGGGTCTCGATCTTCTCGCGGACAGACTCGAAGGTCGGTACGCCCGAGCTGTCGTACCCGTCCGCCGTCGTTGGTTCGTCAGGCATGCCCACCACGCTACTGGCGCGCATGGTCGAAATGCCGCACCATTTGTCGCCAATAGACCAATGTGAGGGCCATCTGCAGCACCACCGCCACCATCGCCGGCACCAAAAGGCGGCGACGGGCGGCGACCATACCGCCCAGTGCGACGACGGAGGTCAGGGCGCTGACCGCGGCGGCCGCGCCCCGGGGCCGACGGGTGATCCACAGCTCCTCACCGAGCATCGCCCGCGTGGACCAAGCGTGCTCGTCGCGCGGCTTGCCGAAGACGAACGGGTTGGCCACGAACCAGAGCCCGACGAGCGCGGCGTGATCCCCGCGCCGCGTCCAGACGGGGACCAGCACCAGCGGAGTGCTGGCCCAGCGCGTCCAGGCGCTCCACGGGTTGCAGTGCCGCGCGAACAGTGCGCGTCGGAACGTCGTCAGTCTCAGTGCGGTTTGGCCAGCGGGAAGGGCAGCGTCTCGCGGATGCTGCGGCCGGTGATCAGCATGACGAGGCGGTCGATGCCCATGCCCAGGCCGCCGGTAGGCGGCATCGCGTATTCCATGGCCTGTAGGAAGTCCTCGTCGAGTTCCATCGCCTCGGGGTCGCCGCCCGCCGCCAGCAGCGATTGCTCGTGCAGGCGGCGCCGCTGCTCCACCGGGTCCGTGAGCTCGCTGTAGGCGGTGCCCAGCTCGACACCCCAGGCCACCAGGTCCCAGCGCTCGGCGAGGCCGCGCTTGCTGCGGTGCGGCCGGGTCAGCGGTGACACCGAGGCCGGGAAGTCGATGTAGAACGTCGGGTGTTCGGTGCGGTCCTCCACCAGGTGCTCATAGAGCTCGAGCACCACGGCGCCGGCATCCCACTGCTTGCGGTAGGGGACGTGCGCCGCGTCGGACAGCTTGCGCAGGGTGGCCAGGCTGGTCGCGGCGTCGATGTGTTCGCCGAGCGCCTCGGAGACCGCGTCGTGCACGCTCTTGACCGGCCACACTCCGGAGATGTCCACCGGCTCGACGCGGTCGGACCCGTCGGCGCGGGGCCGCATCACCGTCGGCGATCCGTGCGCCGCCCGGGCGGCGTTCTGGATGAGCTCACGGCAGCCGTCGACCCACACCAGGTAGTCGGCGTGCGCCTGGTAGGCCTCGAGCAGGGTGAATTCCGGATTGTGGCTGAAGTCCACGCCCTCGTTGCGGAACGCGCGGCCCAGCTCGAACACCCGCTCCACCCCTCCGACGCAGAGCCGCTTGAGGTAGAGCTCCGGCGCGATCCGCAGGAACAGGTTCATGTCGTAGCTGTTGATGTGGGTGACGAACGGCCGGGCCGCGGCGCCGCCGTGGATCTGCTGCAGGATCGGCGTCTCGACCTCGATGAATCCCTTGGCGAACAACGTCTCCCGCACCGAGCGCAACACGCTGCTCCGGGCCGTGATCAGGTCGCGGGACTCGGGATTGACGGCGAGGTCGACGTAGCGGGTCCGCACCCGCGCCTCGGGATCGGTCAGCCCTTTCCACTTGTTCGGCAAGGGCCGCAGGCACTTTCCGATCATCCGCCAGTCCCGCACGATCAGCGACCGGGTGCCGTTCTTGCTGAATCCCATCTGCCCGGTCACCTCGACCAGGTCGCCGAGGTCGATGGCCGCCGTGAAATCCCTGGTGCGGCCCCGCCCCAGCCGCGAATTGTCCAGCAGCACCTGCATTTCGCCCGACCAGTCGCGCAGATCGGCGAACAGCACGCCGCCGTAGTCGCGGATGCGCAGGATGCGCCCGGAGACCGAGAGGTCCTCTTTGTCGTCCGCGTCGATCGCGTCGGCGATGGTGTGGCTCGGCGGACTGCCCACCGGGTACGCGTCGACCCCGGCGCGCTTGAGCGTCTTCAGCTTGGTCAGGCGCACCCGGACCTGCTCGGGCAGCCGTGACTGGGTCTCGATCTCCTCGGCGATTTCTTCCTGCTGCGCCAGGCCGCTGACGTCCGGGGCGGATCCGTCGGGGTTCAGCAGCCCGGATTCGGCCAGCCGCGCTGGCACGGCCGGGTGGTGACCGGTGTGCTCCTTGTTGCGCCGGCTGAACGGCAACACCAGGTAGCCCTCGGCGATGACGGACGCGACCCCCACCCGGGGCATCAACCGGGCGTCTTCGTAGCAGGCGTACCGCGGCACCCACTCGGGCTGGTATTTCATGTTCGAGCGGTACAGCGCCTCGAGTTGCCACCACCGCGAGAAGAACAGCAGCAGTCCGCGCCACAGCCGCGCCACCGGGCCCGCGCCGAGCTGGGCGCCCTGCTCGAACGCCGACCGGAACACCGCGAAGTTCAAGGAGATCCGGGTGATTCCGAGCTTTTCGGCGTTGAGGGCGAGCTCGCTGACCATCAGCTCGATGGTGCCGTTGGGTGACTGCGGCGAACGCCGCATCAGGTCCAGCGAGGCGCCGTTGTTGCCCCATGGGACCAGCGAGAGCAGCGCGACGACCTTGCCGTCGCGGTCGAGGGCCTCCACTAGCAGGCAGTCCGAATCCGCGGGATCGCCGAGCCGGCCCAGCGCCATCGAGAAGCCGCGCTCGGTCTGGGTGTCGCGCCAGGCGTCGGCGCGGACGATGGTCTCGGCCATCTCCTCGGGGGAGACGTCGCGGTGCCGTCGGAAACGTACCGTCAGGCCGGCGCGCCGCGCGCGCGTCACGGCCTGACGCACCCCGCGCATCTCCGGGCCGGACAGCTTGTAATCCGCGGTCCGCAGGATCGCCTCGTCGCCGAGCTCCAGGGCATTGAGGCCGGCTTCGCGGTACACCTTCGCGCCGGCCGAGCTGGCGCCCATGACACCGGGCGCCCAGCCGTAGGCCTGGCACAGGCCCAGCCAGGCGTCGACGGCGTGCCGCCAGGCCCGTGGGTCGCCCAGCGGATCGCCGCTGGCCAGGCAGACGCCGACCTCGACTCGGTAAGTGAGGGCCGCGCGCCCGCTCTGCGCGAACACCACCGACTTGTCCCGGCGGGTGGCGAAGTAGCCCAGCGAGTCGTTCTGGCCCCATAACTCGAGCAGGCCGCGGATTGCGGACTCGTCCTCGCCGGTCAGGGCGTTATCGGCGCGCTGAGACTGGAACAGCACGATCGCAGCCACGATCAGCGCCAGTGCGCCGAACAAGCCCATGGCCGCGTTGAGGAACACGTGCGGGCGGCCGCTGAACAGGCTCGAATCCACGACGGCGAACCCGACCACGCGGTTGACCACGTACAGGAACCGGTGATCCTCACTAAGTGTCCCGGGGAACATCTGGACCAGGCCCCAGGACACCAGGATCCCGATCAGCCACCCGGTGAGCAGCACCCCGGCGGCTTTGAACAGCGCGCCCCGGCGGACCTTGGCCCAGAACTCCCGATAACTCAGGATCAGCAGGACGGCGCCGACGACGTGGAAGGCGAACCCGAGGTTTTCGCCGAAACTCTCGGCACGAGTGTTGCCGCCCTGGGCGATGTCGGCGACGTTCAAGACGGCGGACAGGACCATATTGCCGAGCAGCAGCAGCCAGGCGATGCGCTTGCGGGCGGTCAGGGCGGCGGCCAGCAGCGCCAGCACGAAGGACCACGAGATGCTGGTGTCCGGGAAGTTGAACAGGTAGGCGTTGATGAATTCCCGCGGGACCTTGATGATCCAGCGAAGCAACGGTGACACGCTGGCGACCAGCGACACGGTGGCGATGACGCCAACGGTCCAGCCAGCCGCCGCCGGGACCCAATGGAACCGGGAATTCGACTGGCTTACCCCCGAGCGAGTCGTTGCGAGTGTCACCGACCGAGAGAATATGCCCTCAAACCAAGGAATGCTTCGGGAAGGGCCACGAGTCGCCTAAGACTCTCGGCGAGTCGTCGCGCGTCGGGGCGCACGTCGCCGGACACGTCGGGGGTCGGTCGGGGGGTCAGTCGTGGGTCGGGAGGCTGCTAAACTAGCCTGCGCGACCATCCCGGCGAAGGCCAGGGACAGTTAAGTGGAGTCCCACTCCCACCGCTAGCCACGAGCAAAGCCAAGGCTATGCGGTCCGGTCACGGGCATGTTGAAGTGCCCGTTCTGCGCGCGGCGCAGGCGGCTCGAGTAGCACTCGATCGCGATCGGTCGGCATTGGGCCCTGTCTGCACAGGGCTTTTTTGCTGATGGCGTGGTTTCACCGCTGTCTTTCGAGGCATTCTTCTGGCTCTGGTCACGTTGCAGGACCACTGCAAGTTACGAGTAGCCGAACAGGGGAGGCCCCATCAGCACTGAGACCCGCGTCAACGAGCGCATTCGCGTACCTGAAGTCCGATTGATCGGCCCAGGGGGAGAACAGGTAGGCATCGTGCGTATCGAAGACGCACTCCGCGTTGCCGCGGACGCCGACCTCGACCTTGTTGAAGTTGCCCCGAACGCCAGACCGCCGGTCTGCAAAATCATGGACTACGGCAAGTACAAGTACGAGGCGGCGCAGAAGGCGCGCGAATCCCGCAGGAACCAGCAGCAGACCGTCGTCAAGGAACAGAAGCTGCGGCCAAAGATCGACGACCACGACTACGAGACCAAGAAGGGTCACGTAGTCCGCTTCCTGGAGGCCGGATCGAAGGTCAAGGTCACCATCATGTTCCGCGGCCGCGAGCAGTCCCGCCCCGAGCTGGGCTATCGGCTGTTGCAGCGGCTGGGCGCCGACGTCGCCGAGTACGGCTTCGTCGAAACCTCGGCCAAGCAGGACGGACGCAACATGACGATGGTGCTGGCACCGCACCGCGGCGCCAAGACGCGCGCCAAGGCGCGGCACCCTGAGGGGCCCGCCGCGGGTCCCGCCGCCGACGAGACACAACCTGACTAGTACGTAGAAACTGAGGAAACATGCCTAAGGCCAAGACCCACAGCGGGGCCTCGAAGCGGTTCCGCCGCACCGGCACCGGCAAGATCGTCCGCCAGAAAGCCAACCGTCGGCACCTGCTCGAGCACAAGCCGAGCAAGCGCACCCGTCGTCTCGACGGCCGTACGACGGTGTCGGCCAACGACACCAAGCGAGTCAACGCGCTGCTGAACGGCTGATCGCTTTACCGATCTTGACGACCGATCTTGACCCATCACGACTGAAACGTTTGAACGAGAGTAGGAACATCCATGGCACGCGTGAAGCGGGCAGTCAACGCCCACAAGAAGAGGCGCACCGTCCTCAAGGCCTCGAAGGGCTATCGCGGCCAGCGGTCCCGGCTCTACCGCAAAGCCAAAGAGCAGCAGCTGCATTCGCTGCAGTACGCCTACCGCGACCGTCGGGCCCGCAAGGGTGAGTTCCGCAAGCTGTGGATCTCGCGGATCAACGCGGCGGCGCGTGCCAACGACATCACCTACAACCGGCTGATCCAGGGCCTGAAGGCCGCCGGCGTCGAGGTGGACCGCAAGAACCTCGCCGACATCGCGATCAGCGACCCTGCGGCGTTCACCGCGCTGGTCGACGTCGCCCGGGCGGCGCTTCCCGAAGACGTGAATGCCCCGCCCGGAGAGGCCGCCTAGCCCAGGCCGTGTAGTGCTCACCGAACGCTCGGCCACGGTGGCCGCGGCGGTCAAGCTGCATCGCCATGTCGGTCGGCGGCGCGCCGGACGATTCCTCGCCGAGGGCCCCAACCTGGTCCAGGCGGCGTCGACGCGGGGGCTGGTTCGCGACGTGTTCGCCACCGAGTCCGCGGCGCAGCGCTACGCCTCGCTATTGGCGGGACTGCCGGTGCACCTGGTGACCGAGCGGGCCGCGAAAGCGTTGTCCGACACCGTCACCCCCGCGGGGTTGGTCGCGGTCTGCGAAGCGCCCGCCACCGGACTCGAGGACGTGCTCGCCGGGTCGCCGCGGCTGATCGCGGTCGCCGTCGAGATCGGCGAGCCCGGCAACGCCGGCACGCTGATCCGCATCGCCGACGCCATGGGCGCCGCGGCGGTGGTGCTCGCCGGGCACAGCGTCGACCCCTACAACGGCAAGTGCCTGCGCGCCTCGGCCGGAAGCATCTTCGCGATCCCGGTGGTGGTCGCTGTCGACGCTGTTTCCGCCGTCGCCGCGCTGCGATCGGCGGGCCTGCGGGTGCTGGCCAGCACGGTGGACGGCGAGACGCGTCTCGACGACGCCGGGCCGCTGCTCGCCGAGCCGACGGCGTGGCTGTTCGGGCCCGAGGCGCACGGGCTGTCCGCCGACCTCGCGGGGCAGGCCGATCACCGGGTGCGGATCCCGATGGCCGGCGGCGCCGAAAGCCTCAACGTCGCCGCGGCCGCGGCGATCTGCCTCTACCAGAGCGCGCGGGCCCTGGATCGCGCCGTTGACTCTGCGGCTACTGCGCAAGAGTGCGAGTAGGCACCGCGCTCACCGCAGACTCAACGCGCAGGCGCCTAGGCCGACAGCGCCTATGCCGCGCGCGCCCGGCCCCGGCCCCGGGCGGGCCGCAGACCGGCGATCGAGAGCGTGCTGTGCACCAGCGATCCCGCCCGCTCGATCAGGAACTTGGCGGGATGCGAGCCCGGCGGAAAGTAATGCATCGGCAGGCCGCGACGGTCCCGGGGCGGCGCCACGAACGACGGCGCCTCCACGAGCGGCGCATCGTCGCGGATCCGGCCCTCGGCCCGGCGGTACGCAGCCAGCGCGCGCGGGTGCAGGCGGATTTCGTCGGGTACCGCGAGGAACGCCAGTTCGACGCATTTGCCGAACACCCGCAGCAGGATCTCGTCGCCGGGCGTCCAGCGCATTCCGGCCTTCTCCCGCACCGCCGGCTCGAACAGGCCCGCCGCGATCCAGCGCTGCCCGGCCACGAGCGGCCTGAACAGCTGGTCCCAGATCGGGGTCGGCATCAGCACGAATTTCGGCTTGGGGATCCGCATGTTGAAGATGTCCAGCGTTGCCCGGTTGATCTCCAGCTCGTCACGTCCGACCCGCTGCCAGTACTCCTGAAACTCCTCCCAGGAGCCGGGTACCGGCCGCATGCTCATCCCGTACATCCGGTACCACTGCACGTGTTCGTCGAACAGCTGGCGCTTCTCGGCCTCGGTCAGTCCGCCGCAGAAGTATTCGGCCACCTTGATGACCAGCATGAAGAACGTCGCGTGGGCCCAGTAGAACGTCTCCGGGTTCAGCGCGTGGTAGCGGCGCCCCTCGGCGTCGACGCCCTTGATGGTGCGGTGATATCCCTTGATCTGCTGGCCGGTCTCGGCGGCGCGGTCACCGTCATAGACGACGCCCATGATCGGATAGACCGAGCGGGCCACCCGCTGCAGCGGTTCGCGCAGCAGGATCGAATGCTCCTCGACGCCAGCGCCGAGCTCGGGATACATGTTCTGGATCGCGCCGATCCACACACCCATCATTCCGGTGCGGAGGTCGCCGAAGTACCTCCATGTGAGCGACTCAGGGCCCAGCGGTCGAGCGGACGCCTGGGCGACTGTCTCGGATGTCGCTGCGGTGGTCATCGTTGACCTCCTCTCCCGAATGCGCTCACGATAACTTTGACAACGCGCGTTGTCCGGGATTTCGGCATATCGCAACGACCGTGTTATCGACTCTCCACACCCGCGTCGCGACCGCGTGATCAGGTCGTTTGTCCAGCGAGCGGGCCAGCCCCCACGCACCGTCGCCGCGGCCGGCCGCCACGCCAAAATTTCTCATTCCACATGACTTGAACAGCAGTACACTTTGTTTCTCTCGCTTATTTGCTCGGTGCGTTTCAGTAGTCAGTCAGAGGAGACGGGCTATGTCGTTTTTGAGCTTTGCGCCCGACACAGTGTTTGCTGCGGCCGGTGATCTGAACGGTATCGGCAACGCGCTGAACGAAGCGAGGGCCGCGGCCGCAGTGCCCACCACCGCAGTCGCAGCCCCCGCGGCAGACGACGTGTCGGTGGCCATCGCGGCGCTGCTCGGCAGGCATGCTCAGGACTATCAGGCCGTCAGCGCCCGGGCGACCGCCTTCCACGACAGGTTCGTCGAAGGTTTGAGGCGCACCGTCAGCCAGTACCTCAACACCGATGCCGCTAACGCCGAGCAGAATTTGCTGGGAACGCTGAACACGCCCGCCCAGGGCCTGCTCGGCGGGACGTCGGGCGGGGTGTCGGTCGGCGGCACCGTCGGCGGCACCGATGTCAGCACTGTGGGCGGTGTCGTCAGCAGCGGCGGCTCAACCGGAGTGTCGACCGGCGTGACCACCGGTGGAGGCGTCACGATTCCCCCGGTCACGACGCCCCCGGTCACGACGCCGCCGGTGGTGGTCACGCCCCCGGTCACGACGCCGCCTGTCGAGCCACCTCCGGTCACACCGCCCGTCGCGGTCACTGTCCCGCTCTTGAACACGAACACGCCCTTGGGGCCGTTGGCGCTGTCGCTGACGGGGTTGGCGGACCCGGCGTCGGGCGCGCTGTCTTTGACCGGCGGAACGCTCACCGCGCCCCCGATGCTCGCGTACGCCGTCGATGCGCTGGGTGCGCCGTACAACGCCCTGCTGTCGCTCGGGCACAGCAGCGATGCGTTCACCACCGCTCTGCAGGCCGGGAACCTGCTGGGAGCCGCCAACGCCCTGGTGCGGGCCCCCGGCGACATGGTGCACGGCTTCCTCTTCGGCCAGGGCACGTTCACGCAGGCGATACCCGCACCCACCGGAACGGGATTCGAGTCGATCGCGGTCAACCTGCCGGCCAACGGTCTGTTGGCCCCACTCGATCAAATGACGGTGACGCTGACGCCGACGAGCGGGTCGCCCAGCGTCGTCCCGGTGGGCGGCACGGAGTTCGGCGGCCTGTTCACCGCGCTGCAAGGCGCGGGAGCCGTGCCCGCACAGGCGCTGGCGGGACACTCTTTGCTCGGCGGCATCGTTCTCGGCAGCGACCCGTTGCTCGGCGACTCCGCGCCGTTCAGCCTGCCGCTGGTGAATCTGAGTACTCCATTCGGGCAGTTGGCGCTGACGCTGAATGGGACGGCCGACACGGTGACGGGCGCGCTCGCGCTGACCGACGGCTCGCTCGCGCTGCCCGCGCCGGTCGCGCTCGCCCTCGACGCGGTGGGGGCGCCGTACAACGCGTTCCTGGCGCTGGGACACAGCAATGCGGCGTTCGCCAGCGCGCTGCACAGCGGCAACGTACTCGGCGCGGCCAACGTCCTGGCCCACGCCCCGCACGACGTGGTGCACGCCTTCCTGTACGGCGACGGCACGTTTACCCAGGCGATACCCGGGATCTCGGAGGCTGGTATTTCGTCGCTGGCGGTGAACCTGCCGGTCAACGGCCTGTTGGCGCCGCTGGAGCCGATCACGGTCACACTGACGCCGACCACCGGGCCGCCGTCCGTAATCCCGTTGACCGGCACCGAATTGGGCGGCCTGCTCGCCGGCCTCAAGGGCTGACACCCCACTGTCAAGCGGCCACGCCGGGCGCGGCACTGTGCTAATGGCGTGATCAGGCCCTTCGTTGCGAGCTGCGACACAGCGACACCGGCCGTCGTTGCCTGGTTCAGCCGAAAACACCTACCCTGGCCAAGTGGATGTCGGGCCAGGGGATGAGGAATCCGGCGGGTCCGACGAGACGGCCACGGCGCTGGCGTCGGCCCCGCAGCGGCGTTCACCCGCGCATTGGCTGCGCACCACCAACCACAGTCCCGGCGTCGTAGCGTTCGTCCGGCGTGCGCGCCGACTGCTGCCCGGCGACCCGGAGTTCGGCGACCCGCTCTCCACCGCGGGAGAAGGCGGTCCCCGCGCCGCGGCGCGGGCAGCCGACCGGTTGCTGCGGGATCGCGACGCCGCGTCGCGCGAGGTCGGCCTCAGCGTGCTGCAGGTGTGGCAGGCGCTCACCGAGGCGGTATCCCGCAAACCCGCGAATCCGGAGGTAACGCTGGTTTTCACCGACCTCGTCGGCTTCTCGGACTGGTCGCTGAAGGCGGGTGACGACGCCACCCTGCAGCTGTTGCGCAAGGTGGCCCGGGCCGTCGAGACGCCATTGCTGGACGCGGGCGGGCATATCGTCAAGCGCCTGGGCGACGGGATCATGGCGGTGTTCCGGGACCCACTGGTCGCGGTGCGCGCCGTGTTCGTCGCCGACGAGGCGATGAAATCCGTCGAGGTGAATGGGTATACCCCGAAGATGCGCGTGGGGATTCACACGGGACGGCCGCAGCGGCTGGCCTCGGACTGGCTGGGGGTCGACGTCAACATCGCCGCCCGAGTCATGGAGCGCGCCACCAAGGGCGGCATCATGGTGTCGGGCACCACACTGGACCTGATCCCACAGAGTGATCTTGACGACCTCGGCATCGTCGCAAAGCGCGCGCGAAAGCCGCCGTTCGGGCACAAAACCGCAGGCATGCCACCCGATCTCGCGATCTATCGGCTCAAGACACGTCGGGAGTTCTTACCTGCCGTTGAAACGGTGGAAACAAATGCACAGGCATAGTGGTAGGCGATGATTGACCGCATCCTGTCCGGGCTCGCGAGGTTACGGTTCACCGTTGGCTACATGGCCGCGCTGGTCGCGGTGAGCACCGCCTTCCTCGTGGTCAGTCCCCAGACGCACGCGCGGATCATCCAGCGGGCCAGCACCAACCTGCACAATCTGTCGCACGGCCGGCTCGGCACCCTGCTGGACAGCGCGTTCGTCGTCGAGGCCGGTCCGCTGTACTTCTGGATGCCGTTCCTGGCGTGCCTGCTGACACTGGCCGAGCTGCACCTGCACACCATCCGGCTGATGGTGGCGTTCATCGTCGGCCACATCGGTGCGACGCTCGTGGTGGTCGCGGCCCTCGCGACCGCCGTCGAGTTCGGCTGGATGCCGACGTCGGTCACCCGCGCCAGTGACGTGGGGATGAGCTACGGCGCCCTCGCGGTGATCGGAGCGCTGACGGCGACCATCTCGCGGCGCTGGCGCGCGGCGTGGATCGGCTGGTGGGTGTCGGCGGGTTTGATCTCCGGCGTCGTCGGCGGTGAGTTCACCAACGCGGGCCACGCCGTCGCGGTCGTCCTGGGGGTGCTGGTGGCGTCGCGCTTCCGCCACCCCGTGCACTGGACCCCGGTGCGGCTTTTCATGCTGGTCAACGCTTCGGGTTTCGGCTTCCTCATCCTGGCGCACCACTGGGGCTCGATGGCCGCAGAGCTTGGGTTCGGCGCGCTGGGTGCGGTCGCGGGCTACCAGATCTCTCGGTTCCTCAAGGCTCGCCGCGCGCCCGCGCCGATTGCCGTCGCGAGCCCTGAGCCAGTACTGACCGCCTGAGCTTCCCCCGGCGCGAATCACCGAATCCCTTATGATCGGGGCGAATCCAGCCCCATCACCGTCGATGCGGCTCGTCTGAGAAACGAGAGGGTCGCCGCGTGGGGGATCAACCCGCCGATCTGTCGCCCGAGGCGTTGGCCAAGGCGGTCAGCGCCGCCCAGCGGGCGATCGAACTCGCCGACGGTCTGGACGCCCTGGCGCGGGTCAAGACCGAGCACCTCGGTGACCGCTCGCCGATCGCGTTGGCGCGTCAGGCCCTGGCCACCCTGCCCAAGGAACAGCGCGCCGACGCCGGCAAGCGGGTCAACATCGCCCGAGCCGACGCCCAGCGCAGCTACGACGAACGGCTGGCGGTGCTGCGCGCGGAGCGCGACGCGGCGGTGCTGGTCGCCGAGGGCATCGACGTCACCCTCCCGTCGACCCGGCAGCCGACCGGCGCCCGGCATCCGATCACGATCCTGGCGGAGCACATCGCCGACACGTTCATCGCGATGGGCTGGGAACTGGCCGAAGGGCCGGAGGTCGAAACCGAGCAGTTCAACTTCGACGCCCTGAACTTCCCGCCCGACCACCCGGCGCGCAGCGAGCAGGACACCTTCTACATCGCGCCCGAGGGGTCCCGACAGCTGCTGCGTACGCACACCTCGCCGGTGCAGGTGCGCACGCTGCTGGAACGCGAACTGCCGGTGTACATCATTTCGATCGGCCGTACCTTCCGCACCGACGAGCTCGACGCCACCCATACCCCGGTCTTCCACCAAGTCGAGGGCCTGGCCGTGGACCGCGGTCTGTCCATGGCCCACCTGCGCGGCACGCTGGACGCTTTCGCGCGGGCGGAGTTCGGGCCGGCGGCGCGCACCCGCATCCGGCCGCACTTCTTCCCGTTCACCGAGCCGTCCGCCGAGTTCGACGTGTGGTTCGAGGGCAAGAAGGGCGGCGCCGACTGGGTGGAGTGGGGCGGTTGCGGCATGGTGCACCCGAACGTGTTGCGGGCCGCCGGGATTGACCCGGAGGTCTACTCGGGCTTCGCGTTCGGCATGGGCCTGGAACGCACGCTGCAGTTCCGCAACGGCATTCCGGACATGCGCGACATGGTCGAGGGCGACGTCCGCTTCTCGCTGCCGTTCGGGGTGGGGGCCTGATGCGCGTCCCGTACAGCTGGCTGCGCGAGGTGCTGCGGGCCGGCGCGCCGGGCTGGGACGTGGCTCCCGCCGATCTCGAGCGGACGCTGGTGCGCATCGGCCACGAGGTGGAGGAGGTGCTCCCGCTCGGCCCCGTCGACGGCCCGCTGACCGTGGGGCGGGTCACCGAGATCGAGGAGCTGACCGGTTTCAAGAAGCCGATCCGTGCCTGCCTGGTGGATGTCGGCGCCGGCGAGCCGCAGGAGATCGTCTGCGGGGCAACCAACTTCGTGGTCGGCGACCTGATCGTTGCGGCGTTACCCGGCACCACCCTGCCTGGCGGGTTCGCCATCGCGGCGCGCAAGACCTACGGCCGCAACTCCAACGGCATGATCTGTTCGGCGGCCGAACTCGGCCTGGGCGCCGACCATTCGGGCATCCTGGTGCTGCCGCCGGGAACGGCCGACCCGGGCGCCGACGCCGCCGAGGTGCTCGGCCTCGACGACGCCGTCCTGCACTTGGCCATCACCCCCGACCGCGGCTACTGCATGTCGGTGCGCGGCCTGGCGCGCGAGCTCGCCTGCGCCTACGACCTGGACTTCGTCGACCCCGCAGATATCCCACCGCTTCCGGTCGAGGGCGAGGCGTGGCCGCTGACCGTGGATCCCGAGACGGGCGTCCGTCGATTCGCGCTGCGCCCGGTCACCGGGATCTATCCGACAGCCGTCTCGCCGTGGTGGTTGCAGCGCAGGCTGCTGCTGTGCGGCATCCGGGCGACATCGCCGGCCGTCGACGTGACCAACTACGTGATGCTGGAACTGGGCCATCCGATGCATGCCCACGACCGCCAGCGCATCACCGGGGGCCTCGCCGTGCGGTTCGCCCGGCCCAGCGAGACCGTCGTGACCCTGGACGACATCGAACGCAAACTGACGCCGACCGACGTCCTGATCGTCGACGACGTCGCGACCGCGGCGATCGGTGGCGTCATGGGCGCCGCCAGCACCGAGGTCCGCGCCGACTCCACCGACGTCCTCTTGGAGGCCGCGGTATGGGATCCGGCCGCGGTGTCGCGCACCCAGCGCCGCCTGCACCTGCCCAGCGAGGCGGCCCGCCGCTACGAGCGCGCGGTGGACCCGGCCATCTCCGTGGCCGTCCTGGACCGCTGCGCGACGCTGCTCGCCGACATCGCCGGGGGAGCGGTCGCGCCGACGCTGACCGATTGGCGTGGCGACCCGCCCCGCACGTCCATCCGGGACTGGTCCCCGCCGCCGATCCGGATGGCCGTCGACCTGCCGGACCGCATCGCCGGAACGGCGTACCCGGACGGCGCGACGGTGCGGCGGCTGACCCAGATCGGCGCGGAGGTGACCCGCGACGGTGACACCCTGACCGTCACGCCGCCGAGTTGGCGACCCGACCTGCGCCAACCCGCCGACCTCGTCGAGGAGGTGCTGCGGCTGCAGGGCCTCGAGGCGGTCCCCTCGGTTCTGCCGCCGGCCCCCGCCGGCCGTGGGCTCTCGGCGTCGCAGAAGCGCCGCCGGGCGGTCGGAAAGTCGCTGGCCCAGTCCGGCTATGTGGAGATACTGCCGACCCCGTTCCTGCCGGCCGGCGTGTTCGACCTCTGGGGACTGCCCGCCGACGACCCGCGGCGCAACACGACTAATGTGGTCAACCCGCTGGAGGCCGACCGCCCGCAGCTGGCCACCACGCTGCTGCCGGCCCTGTTGGAAGCCTTGGGGCGCAACGTGTCCCGAGGCCTGGTCGACGCTGCGCTGTTCAGCATCGCGCAGGTGGTCCAGCCGACCGAGCGGACCCGCGGCATCGACCTCATCCCCGTCGACCGTCGGCCCACCGACGCCGAGATCGCCGCGCTGGACGCCTCCCTGCCCAGGCAACCGCAGCACGTCGCGGCGGTAATGGCCGGCCTGCGCGAACCGCGCGGCCCCTGGGGCCCCGGCCGTCGTGTCGAGGCCGCCGACGCATTCGAAGCGGTGCGGATCATTGCACGCGCCAGCCGGGTCGACGTGGCGCTGCGGCCGGCTCAGTACCTGCCGTGGCACCCGGGTCGGTGCGCCGAGGTCCTCGTCGGGGACACGCCCGTCGGCCACGCGGGGCAATTGCATCCCGCCGTGATCGAGCGGTCGGGCCTGCCCAAGGGCAGCTGCGCGCTCGAGCTCAACCTCGACGCGATTCCCATCGTCGAGGCGCTGCCGTCGCCCAGGGTGTCGCCGTTCCCCGCGGTGTTCCAGGACGTCAGCCTCGTGGTGGCGGCGGATGTCCCGGCGCAGGAGGTCGCGGACGCCGTCCGGGCTGGTGCCGGCGAGCTGCTGGAGGACCTTGCGTTGTTCGACGTCTTCACCGGGCCGCAGATCGGCGAGGATCGCAAATCGCTGACGTTCGCCCTGCGGTTCCGGGCGCCGGACCGCACGTTGACCGAGGACGACGCCAGCGCTGCCCGTGATGCCGCCGTGCAGTGCGCGGCCGACCGCACGGGCGCGGTATTGCGCGGCTGAAGTGGTGTAACGCTGAGCCGACTCTGACGGAAGTCATGTACGGAGTTATTGCGCACCAGTACACTAACCGTTCTCAGTCAGCGAGCGCCTGCCGCGACGCGACGATAGGAGACGTTCTATGTCCTTCGTGGCGGTCGCGCCGGAGTTGGTGGATCAGGCGGCTGCTGACCTGGCACGCATCGGTTCGACGCTCAACTCCGCCCACGCGGTAGCGGCGCCCGCCACGACAGGGGTGATTCCCGCCGCCGCCGATGAGGTGTCGCGGGCGATCAGCACGCTGTTCGGTGTCCATGCCAGGGAATTTCAAGCGCTCAGCGCCCGCGCCGGGTCTTTCCACGCCGATTTCGTGAGATTGCTAAAGGCCGGCGTGGGCTCCTATGCCAGCACCGAGGCCGCCGCCGCGGCCGGGCTGCCGCCCGCCTACCAGGCCGCCATCGCGGATACGCAGGCCGGCCTGCAGGGCATCCGGAGTACCTTCGCCCACGTCACGGTGCCGACGGTGCTCGGCGCGATCACCGGCTACCCTCAGCTGCTCGGTTCGGCAATCCAGACGGGAAATTTCCAGCCGGTTCTGAACGTCCCGGTGAAGCTGGCACTCGGCCTGAACACGGTGACCCAGGCGCTCGCCAGCCCCGTCTACGTGTCCGGCTTCGCACTGACCCCACCCAACGTGACGCTCGGGCTGGGGCTAGGGCTGCCGGAGGTACTGCTGCTCGATGCCCTGGGCGCGCCGCTGAACGCCGGGCTCGCGGCCGCACACAGCGTCTCGACCATCGCCGGCGCGCTCCAAACTGGCGACTCGCTGGCGGCGATGGCCGCACTCGTCGATGCTCCCGCCCACATTGCCGACGGCTTCTTCAATGGCCAATACACGCTGGGGCTGAACGCGTCGTTGCTGGGAGTGTCCGTGACGGCCCAGGTTCCGTTCGGCGGACTGCTCACCCCCGTCGCACCGATGTTCGCGTCGGTTACGGCGCCCGGGTTCCCGCTGATACACAACATCACGGTCACCGGCCCGCCCCTCGGAGGTCTCGCCGACGCCGTCGTGAATTATCTGCCCACCTTCTTCGCGGATGCACTCGGACCGTAGGGGCTAGTGGATTGAGGTGAACCGGATATGTCGTTCCTGACCGTAGAGCCGGAACTGATCGAGTTCGCGGCTCAAGATCTGGCAGGCATCCGCTCGGCGTTGGCCGAGTCGTCCGCGGCCGCCGCGGCGCCCACGACGGGAGTGCTGGCCGCGGCCGAGGACGAGGTATCGATCGCGATCGCGTCGGTGTTCGGCGGCTTCGGCCGGCAATATCAGGCTCTCAGCGTTCAGGCGACGGCGTTTCACGACGAGTTCGTCAACGTACTGAGTGCCGGTGCGCGTTCGTATCTCGCCACCGAACTCGCCAACGCGGAAAGCAACTTGCTGAACGCGGTGAATGCGCCCGCCTTGAACCTTTTGGGGCAGGGTTCGGCCGCCACAGCGCTGGCGGCCGGCGAGGAGGCGCTGGGCAAGGTCGGCGCCGCGCTACAGGCCGCCCAGCCGTTGCTGACCCAGGCCGGTGGTGAATTTCTGCTCGCCGGACAAGGCGCGCTCACCGGCCTTGTTCAACTGCAGCCCGCCTTTGTCGACCTCGCCAATGCGAGCAGCGCATTTCTGGCGGCCGGGACGGGTGCCGTCACCGGGCTCAGTGCGCTGGGGACCGCCGCCACCCAGCTCGTTCAGGGTGTGGGTTACATCGGCCTGGCCGCGGGCAGCGCGGTGTCCGGCGTCGGCGCACTCGGTGGCGCCGTGGTGATGGTCTTCAATCCCGCCACCATCGCGCTGGCCGTGCCGAGCGCCCTGGGCGGGCTCGGGCTGCTCGGGACTGCCGGCGTGGAGCTCGTCGCCGGCATCAACAGCCTGAGCAAAGTGGTGCCGAATGTGGTGACCGGCATCGCAGCACTGCAGGGTGCCTATGTCGATTTCAATCAGGGTGTGGGTTACCTGTCGCTAGCCTGGGACCACGCCGCGCCGGGGTTGGCGACGCTGCAGATCGCCGCAAATGACCTTCTCGACGGCGTCGGTTACGTGCAGGCGGCCGCCGACGCCGCGGGCGGTGTCCTGCGCGCGTAAGACTTGGCCGTTCGGCCAAAATGCAGGATGTCGACGTTACGTTAACCTAGGCTCCTTTTACGCGATGGTCATCGAGGACCGCCGCAGAGTCTGGGGAGACGAACATGTCGTTTCTAATAGCCAACACGGAACTAGTTGAGTCTGCGGCTCTGGACCTGGCGGGTATTCGCGCCGCGCTCGGCGATGCCACCGCTGCCGCGTCGGCACCTACGACCGGGGTGGCAGCCGCCGCCGCGGACGAGATCTCGGCCGCGATCGCGAGGGTGTTCGGCACATACGGCCAGGAGTTCCAGGTCCTCAGCGCGCAAGCGACGGCATTTCACTCCCAGTTTGTCCAGACCCTGAACCAGGGCGCGGCGCTGTATGCGGCCGCCGAAGCCGCCAACGCGTCGCCGATGCAGGCCGTCCTGGCCGCGGTGAACGCCCCCGCCCAGTCGCTGCTGGGGCGGCCGCTGATTGGCGACGGCGCAGACGGAGCGGCCGGGACCGGGTCAGGCGCCGGCGGCAATGGCGCGCCCGGCGGAATCCTCTTCGGCAACGGCGGCAAGGGCGGAGTCGGTGGGCCCAACGGCGGAGCCGGCGGCAACGGCGGGGCCGCCGGTTTGATCGGTACGGGCGGTACCGGCGGTCAGGGCGGCGGGAACGCCGCCGGTGCCGGCGGAGCGGGCGGCGCCGGCGGCGCCGGCGGGCGATTCTTCGGCAGCGGAGGCGCCGGCGGGGCCGGTGGCGTCGGATCAACATCCACCGGTGCCGGCGGGACCGGTGGCAACGCCGCATTCTTCGGCAATGCCGGTGCCGGCGGGGCGGGTCCCACCGGCGGTACCCCAGGGCACGCCGGGCTGCTGGTCGGTGACGGCGGCGACGGGGGAGCCGGTTCCGGTGCGGCCGGCTCGGCCGGCGGGCTGATCGGTGCCGGCGGTGCCGGCGGTTCAAGCGCCACGGGTGCCGGCGGAGCCGGCGGAAACGCCTTCATCGGCGACGGCGGGCACGGCGGCTCGAGCACCGGCGGCGGCGGCGGTAGGGGCGGGGACACGCTGATCGGTACCGGCGGCGACGGCGGGTCGGCCGGCGGCACCGGCGGCGCGGGCGGCGGTGCCGGCGGCAGCGTCGGGCTCTTGGGATCCGGTGGGCACGGCGGGGACGGCACCGCCGCCTCGACATCCATCGCGGGCGTCGGCGGTGCGGGTGGGGCCGGCGGAGCGGGCGGCAACGCCGGATTGTTCTCGGGTGACGGCGGCACCGGTGGAGCCGGTGCCAGTGGTGGAAACACCACGGTGAACGGGCTGGGCAGTGGCGGTAGGGGTGGCACGGGCGGTGCCGGCGGCAACGCGAGCTTGATCGGTAACGGCGGACATGGTGGGGCCGGTGGGACCGGCGGGAACAACACAACTACGGGACTCTTTGCCGGCGCCGGCGGTTCCGGCGGCAACGGCGGTCAAGGCGGTGTCGCGGGGCTGCTGGCCGGCAACGGCGGGGACGGCGGAGACGGCGGCACCGGCGGGATGACCAGGGCCAACAGCACCGCGGGTGGTACTGGCGGCGCTGGCGGAGCGGCCGGCAGCGCCTTCGTGATCGGTAACGGCGGGCACGGTGGCGCAGGCGGGACCGGCGGCGCGAACAATGCAACGACCGCTGCGGGAGGTCCCGGCGGTACGGGTGGAGCCGCTGCGGCCGGTGGCGCCGGCGGGCGATTCTTCGGCGACGGCGGGACCGGCGGCGCCGGCGGGGGCGGCGGCGCGGCCTCCGGCAACGGCAACGGTGGGGCCGGGACCAACGGCGGTACTGGCGGCAACGCCAACTTCATCGGGAACGGCGGCGACGGCGGGGCAGGCGGCGTCGGCGGTGCCGGCTCCGGCACCGGCACCAAGGGCGGGAACGGGACCGGTGGTAACCCGGGAACCGCTGGGCCATTCGGACACAGTGGGACGCCCGGTCCCACCCCCACTGCTGCGTTGAGCCTGAGCAGCCTGGCTTCGCCGCTCGCCGCTGGGCCGCTCGACCCGATCATCGGGCCTTACCAGAACCTGATCACCAATACGGTCACCAACCTGCAGAGCATCGGGGCTGGCTGGCTGGCCAACCCCTCGCCATTCCTGAACCAGATCCTGGCCAACCAGTACGCCCATACCCAAACGGTCGTATCTTCGCTTTCGAATGCCGCCAGGGACTTCTCGGTGGGGCTGGCCGGGCTGCCGCCGGCCATTCAATCGGGTGATCTACCCGCGGCGCTGGTACGACTCTTCATCACCGGCGCCGACGTCAGCGACCTATCGAACATCACGCTGCTCGGCACCATCGGAGACTTCAAGCCGATTTCGGCGATCCCCGGCATGATGGCGCAGAACTTCGCTGATCTGGTCAGAGTGGTGACGGACACGAACATCGGGGTCGACATCTCGAACCTGTTTGCACCGAAGATCAACTACGGGCTGCCGGTGATGACGACCATCAATTCGCTGGGCGCGGTGGTCACGACGGGCGCCGCAATTGGTGACAGCGCGACAACATTCGTCAACGCGGTACAGTCCGGGAACGTGGGGGCGGCATTGACCGCGCTCGCCGTCGCTCCCGCCAACATCGCCAACGGCTTCCTCAACGGTCAGGTCACCATCAGCATCCCGGTGAACGTGTCGATTCCGGCAGTGAGTGACATAACGGCCAACATCCCGTTCGGAGGCGTGCTCGCGCCACTCGGGCACGCGTCAGGTTCGGCAAGGATCGGGGGTATTCCGACCAACATAGTGTTCGGTGGGACGCCCATCGGCGGCATCGTCCCCACCCTGGTGAACTACGCACCGGAGTTGCTCGCGGAGGCGCTGCGCTAGGGCCCAGCAATCTTACGCGCGGGAAATTCCGGTTCTCCCGCGGGCAAACCCGCATCTCATTAGGCTTGTGCCGCGCCTAACGGGAGAAGTAAATGTCGTACGTGATCGCGGCTCCAGAAATGGTGACGGCCGCCGCCGCGGATTTGGCGGGCATCGGCTCCACTCTGGGCGACGCCACCGCGGCGGCAGCAGCACCGACGACGGGGATCGCGGCGGCTGGCGCCGACGACGTCTCGGCGGCGATCGCCCGGGTATTCGGCGCCTACGGCCACGAATTCCAGGCCCTCGGCGCGCAGGCGTCGGCGTTCCACCAGGAATTCGTCAGCCTGTTGAGGTCGGGTGCCGGTGCCTACCTGAGTACCGAGGCCGCCAACGCGGCCGCGACGGCCGTCAGCCCGTACCAGACGCTCGTCACGCACACCGTGGCCAATCTACAAAGCCTCGGCGCCACCTGGGCGGCAAACCCAGCGCCGATCCTGCGGCAAATTGGCGCCAACCAGTTGGGCTACGCACAACTGGCCCTCACCGGGATACGGGGTGCCGCGCTGGAGGTCGTCGGCGGGCTGCTCGAGGTGGGGACCGGCCTGCACCGCTCCGTGCAGGCTCTGGCCGGCGGCAACTTCACCGGGGCGGCGCGCACGGCGTTGGAGGCTTTGTCGGAACTCACCCTCATTCCCCAGTCCCCGGCGATACCGTTCAACACCATCGAGGGCGAGATCTGGCAGAACTTCGTTAGCTATGCCCGAACGAGCACGGATCTGGCCGTCAGGTTCAACCCGGACCCCTTGGCCGTCAACTTCGGATTGCCATGGGCGCTCGCCGCCGACGCAATCGGGGCGCCGATCACCACCCTGCAAGCCACTGCGACCGCGACCTCGGGTCTGGCCCATGCCGTACAGGCCGGCGACTTTCCCGGCGCGTTCATCGCGGCCGTCAACGCGCCGGCCATCATCGCCGACGGGTTCCTCAACGGCACCGGGCCGCTCACGTTCACGACGGCCGGCATTCCCATTCCGATCTTCCCGACGTTCACCGTCAACTTCCCGGTAAGCGGGATCCTCGCCGCACCCGCCACGCCGTACGTCACGGCGACGGTAGACACGGTGGTGGCCGGTCCCGTCGACCTCACAATCGGGGGTACGCCGGTCACCGGATTGGTTCCGGGTCTGCTGCGTGCGACCGGCATCCTGGCACAGTCGATCTCCTAGCTGGTTTTCGGTCGCGAAATCCGGCCCGGGGTTTGCAGCCTCCTGTGGGATCGGCCAAAAGGTCCGCGCATGGATGGGACCGCAAACTGAGGCTCCGCGACCGGCGGTGTTGTCATGCCGGGGCTACGGGTAACTCCGCCCGCAGCGGACGCTCCGTCCCGTTAACTGGTTGGGGCGCCACGTATTACGGCCGCGTCCGCTGCGCGTCGTCCACGGATCGACGCTCTCGGCTGGCGGTCACACTCCTCGAGTTGCTAAGGCCGTCAAAATGATCTTGAGCTCGGTTTCTTCGGCTCGATAGTTTCGGCACAGCGATACCAGAAGGTCGCGGCGGGCTAGCCGTGGAGCATTCGCGCCCGTGGCTGTCGGACCCTGCGTGGTCGACCCCGAACGGACAGGATGCAACCGAATGTGCCTGTTGATGGCATTATCGATCTTGATCGAGTCGGTCTATGTCCAAACGCGTTTCGGTACATTGATACCAAACTGCGGTGACCGGGTCCGCTTGCCGACTGGCGCACTCCCTTTGGCCCATTTCGTTTGATGGCTTTTTGTGGATGCGCGATGTTTGCGTCAAATGATCGTTGCTGGACAGCATTTCGATCTTGATCGCAAACCCTTTTCGCGCCAGTGAGTTTCGGTACAGCTATGCCAAAATAACGCAATTTAGGCCGAGTGGCAGTTCGTACCATCCAGATCATTACCGCGCCAACCGAGTGACGGACGCTCGCGAAGATGCATCAAACACTGTCCCTAACAGCACAGTTCGTGTCTGAATCCGGACAACTGGTCTCACTGCTACAAGGCCAAGTTGTCGCTAGCGGCGTGTCTGATTAGAAATTTTCTCAACTTCTAGCTATTTGTGGTTTGTGCGTGCTAGATAGTGG
This sequence comes from Mycobacterium sp. NGS68, assembly GCF_059812195.1. Lineage (NCBI taxonomy): Bacteria > Bacillati > Actinomycetota > Actinomycetes > Mycobacteriales > Mycobacteriaceae > Mycobacterium > Mycobacterium sp. NGS68. The sequence continues at coordinate 44,722 of NZ_JCALCE010000042.1, forward strand.
GCACAGCGTATTGCACATGTGTTGCGCCGACGAGTTCGGGCCTCGTCGAGTCACAGATGGTTTGTTCATTCGGGTCGTTCTTCGAGTTCGTGGGGTGATGGACATGTCTTTTGTGATTGCAGAGCCAGACTTGGTACAGGTCGCGGCCCAGAGCCTGACGGGCATTCGCACGTCGCTGGATGAGGTCAATACCTTGGCGGCGCGGTCGACCATTGCCTTGGCGCCCGCGGCCGCCGACGAGGTGTCGGCCCAGATCGCGCAGCTCTTCGGCACTTTCGGCAAGGAGTACCAAGCTGTCAGCGCCCAGGCGACAGCGTTTCATGCCGAGTTCGTCAAACTCTTGGGCAGCAGCGCTGCGGCATACATCGAGGCCGAGGTCGCCAATGCGGCCCAACTACTCCACGGCGGAGGTTCCCTCGCGGCGCACTTCGGGGGCGGACTCTCCGGGCTGGGGGCCCAGATCAGTGGGGCCCTGTCCGGCAGTGTCAGTGGCGGGTTCGGGGGCTCCCTAGGGACCTTCCTGAGTGCTGGTCTGGGCGGCATCACTCTGCAGACCGGCGGTGCCGTCCTGTCGGGCGTCGGCGCCGGGCTGGTTCAGACTGGCCAGGCAATTACGAACCTTGGTCTCGCACTTGAAAATAGCGGAGCCATGCTGTCGAACTTGGGCGCCCATCTGGCCGTCCAGGCCAATGCGGCGCTCTCGGCAATCCTTAACGGCGAGTTGTCGATAGCGATCAACGCCATGCTCTCGGGCGGCCTGAGCGGCACCGAACTGCTGGCGTTGCTGCAGAACTTGAGCGCCAGCTTCTCCGGCGGGCTGACCGGCCTGACCGCGCAGCTGACTGCGGCTTTGACGGCAGGCACCAGCGGGCTGCTCGGGGCGGTGCAGACCGGTGGTGAGCTGTTCGCCGCTCTGGCCGGCAACTTTGGTGCGAGCCTGACCGGCGCGCTGCAGACCGGAGAGACACTAGTCGCTCATTTGGCGACCAAACTGGGTAACCTCGGCGTCAGCCTATCCGGCGGCCTGCCCGCACTGAGCGCGGAGTTGATGCTGGCAATTCAGTCCAGCATCAACGACATTGGCGTGACTCTGTCGGGCGGGTTGGGCAACCTCGCCGCAGAGTTGGGCGCGGCGCTAAGCGCGGGCGCGAACGGGTTCCTCGGCGCAGTGCAGGCCGGTGGTGCTGTATTGGCCAACGTGGCCGGCAGCTTCGGTGCTGGCCTGACCGGTGCGATTCAGGCCGGCCAGAGTTTGGCCGGGCAGTTGTCGGCGGCGATTGAGGCCAGCCTGAACGGTCTTGGCGTCACGCTGTCCGGTGGGCTGGGTGGTTTGGCCGCCGAACTAGGTGCCGCGCTGACCGCCGGTGCCAACGGCTTTGTCGCCGCGATCCAGGCAGGCGAGACGGCGTTGGCGAATCTGGCGGGGGCGTTTACGGCCGGATTCACGGGTGCCATTCAGGCGGGCCAGACGCTGGCTGGGCAGCTGCTCGCTCAGTTGGGCAACTTGGGCTTCTCCTTCAGCCTGCCCGCCCTGAGTGCCCAACTGTCCGCGGCAATTCAGGCCAGCCTCAACAGCATCGGCGTCACGCTGTCCGGTGGGCTGGGTGGTTTGGCTGCCGAACTGGGTGCCGCGCTGACCGCCGGTGCCAACGGCTTTGTCGCCGCGATTCAGGCGGGCGAGACCGCGCTGGCGAACCTGGCCGGGGCGTTCACGGCCGGGTTCACGGGTGCCATTCAGGCCGGCCAGACGCTGGCTGGTCGGTTCCTCGCCGAGTTGGGCAACTTCGGCTTCTCCTTTAGCCTGCCGGCGTTGTCGGCGCAGTTGTCGGCGGCAATTCAGTCCAGCCTCAACAGCATCGGCGTCACGTTGTCGGGTGGGCTTGGTGGTCTGGCAGCCGAGTTGGGTGCGGCGCTGAGTGCGGGGGCGAACGGGTTCGTCGCGGCGATTCAGGCGGGCGAGACGGCGTTGGCGAATCTGGCGGGTGCGTTCACTGCCGGGTTCACTGGTGCGATTCAGGCCGGCCAAACGCTGGCTGGTCAGTTCCTGGCCCAGCTCGGTAACTTCGGGTTCTCCTTCAGCTTGCCGGCGTTGTCGGCGCAGTTGTCGGCGGCAATTCAGGCCAGCCTCAACACCCTTGGGCTGACCTTCTCTGGTGGGCTGGGTGGTTTGGCCGCCGAGCTCGGTGCCGCGTTGACCGCCGGTGCCAACGGATTTATTGGTGCGATTCAGGCGGGCGAGACGGCGTTGGCGAATCTGGCGGGTGCGTTCACTGCCGGGTTCACGGGTGCCATTCAGGCGGGCCAGAGTCTGGTTGGTCAGTTCCTCGCCGAGTTGGGCAACTTGGGCTTCTCCTTTAGCCTGCCGGCGTTGTCGGCGCAGTTGTCGGCGGCAATTCAGGCCAGCCTCAACACCCTTGGGCTGACCTTCTCCGGTGGGCTGGGCCCGCTGGCGGCGCAGTTGGGTGCGGCGCTGACTGCCGGTGCCAACGGATTCGTA
>NZ_JCALCE010000043.1:0-41261 GCF_059812195.1 Mycobacterium sp. NGS68
AGACACCACGCTCACCGCAGACTCAACGCTGCAGCGGCACCCCAACGGCGCGGCCCCGCAATGCCTCTGCGCCCACTGCGGCAAAGTGCGAGTAGACACCACGCTCACCGCAGACCCAACGCTGCAGCCGCGCCCCTACGGCGCGGCCCCGCAATGACTCTGCGCCCACTGCGGCAAAGTGCGAGTAGACACCACGCCCACCGCAGACCCAACGCTGCAGCGGCGCCCCAGCGGCACGGCCCCGGCGCGCCACGCCACAAGCCATACATATTGATATCGCAATATTTCGATGTTAACGTCGGACCAACGCACTCACGGGAGGTTCAGGCAATGGCGGTGTACGGACTCTTGGGCAAGGCAGCATCGACGGTGGTCACGGGACTGGCGGGCGTAACCGCCTACGAACTGCTGCGTAAGGGATTGGCCAAGGCGCCGCTGCACGAGACGGCGGTGGCTACCGCGACGCTGGGCCTACGCAGCACCCGCAAGGCCGAGGAGGCCGCCGAATCGGCCCGCCTCAAGATCGCCGACGTGATGGCCGAGGCCCGCGAGCGCATCGGCGAGGAAGCGCCCACCCCGGCCGTCGGCGAAGTCCACGACCACGACCACTGAGCGCGCCGTGACCACCGCCCTGGAAGTGGTGTCGGACGCGGCCGGGCGCATGCGCGTCCGGGTCGACTGGGTCCGCAGCGACGCGCGCCGCGCCGTCGCCGTCGAGGAGGCCGTCGCCAAGCAGAGCGGCGTGCGGGTGGTGCACGCTTACCCGCGCACCGGGTGCGTCGTCGTCTGGTACGCGCCGAAGCGCTGCGACCGCGACGCGGTAATGACGGCGATCGCGGACGCGAAAACCGTTGCTGCCGAACTGATTCCCGCCCGGGCACCGCATTCGAGCGAGATCCGCAACACCGACGTCTTGCGCATGGTCATCGGCGGGGCGGCGCTGGCCCTGCTCGGCGTGCGCCGCTACGTGTTCGCGCGGCCGCCGCTGCTGGGGCCGAGCGGGCGCGTGGTAGCCACCGGCGTCACGGTCTTCACCGGCTACCCCTTCTTGCGCGGCGCGCTGCGGTCGGTGAGCTCGGGCAAGCTCGGCACCGACGCGCTGGTCTCCGCCGCGACCGTGGCCAGCCTGATCCTGCGCGAGAACGTCGTCGCGCTGACCGTGCTCTGGCTGCTCAACATCGGCGAGCACTTGCAGGACCTGACGCTGCGGCGCACCCGCCGGGCCATCTCGGAGCTGCTGCGCGGCAGCCAGGACACGGCCTGGATCCGGCTGGCCGACGGCACCGAGGTCCAGGTGCCGATGGACACCGTGCAGATCGGCGACGACGTCGTGGTGCACGACCACGTCGCGATCCCGGTCGACGGCGAGGTGGTGGACGGCGAGGCGGTGGTGAACCAATCCGCGATCACCGGGGAGAACCTGCCGGTCGCCGTCACCACCGGCACGCACGTGCACGCCGGTTCGGTCGTGGAGCGCGGGCGCCTCGTGGTGCGCGCCCAGGCCGTGGGCAAGCAAACCGCGATCGGCCGCATCATCGCCAGAGTCGAAGAGGCCCAACACGATCGGGCGCCGATCCAGACGGTCGGCGAGAACTTCTCCCGCCGGTTCGTGCCGACGTCGTTCATCGTCTCGGGCATCACACTGCTGATCACCGGCGACGTGCGGCGCGCGATGACGATGCTGCTCATCGCCTGCCCGTGCGCGGTGGGCCTGTCCACGCCGACGGCGATCAGCGCCGCGATCGGCAACGGCGCGCGCCGCGGCATCCTGATCAAGGGCGGGTCGCACCTCGAACAGGCCGGCCGGGTGGACGCCATCGTCTTCGACAAGACCGGAACCCTGACCGTTGGGCGCCCGGTGGTCACCAATATCGTTTCCCTGCACAAGGATTGGGAACCCGAGCAGGTGCTGGCGTATGCCGCCAGCTCGGAGATCCACTCGCGGCACCCGCTGGCCGAGGCGGTGATCCGCTCCACCGAGGAACGCCACATCAGCATCCCGCCGCACGAGGAGTGCGAGGTGCTCGTCGGCCTCGGCATGCGGACCTGGGCCGACGGCCGGACCCTGCTGCTGGGCAGTCCCGGGCTGCTGCGCTCGGAAAAGGTGCGGGTCTCGAAGAAGGCGTCGGAGTGGGTCGACAAGCTGCGCCGCGAGGCGGAGACCCCGCTGCTGCTCGCGGTCGACGGCAAACTGGTGGGCCTGATCAGCCTGCGCGACGAGGTACGCCCCGAGGCCGCCGGTGTGTTGAAGCAGTTGCGCGCCAGCGGCGTTCGCCGGATCGTCATGCTCACCGGGGACCACCCGGAGATCGCCAAGGTGGTCGCCGACGAGCTGGGTATCGACGAATGGCGCGCGGAGGTGATGCCGGAGGACAAGCTCGAGGTGGTGCGCGACCTACAGGAGGACGGCTACGTCGTCGGGATGGTCGGCGACGGCATCAACGACGCCCCAGCGCTGGCGGCCGCCGACATCGGCATCGCGATGGGCCTGGCCGGCACCGACGTCGCGGTGGAGACCGCCGACGTGGCGCTGGCCAATGACGACCTGCACCGCCTGCTCGACGTGCGGGACCTGGGCGCGCGGGCGGTCGACGTGATCCGGCAGAACTACGGCATGTCCATCGCCGTCAATGCGGCCGGGCTGCTGATCGGCGCGGGCGGGGCGCTGTCGCCGGTGCTGGCCGCGATCCTGCACAACGCGTCGTCGGTGGCGGTGGTGGCCAACAGCTCCCGCCTGATCCGCTACCGGCTGGATTAGGCCGCGCGAGCAACCTGTCAGCAGCCACAATCCTGGCCGCGCCAGGCCCGCACGCCCGACCAGACCGCGACGGCGGCAACCCCCAGCCCGATCACCGGGTCCACCCACCACGCGCCGGGCCAGACGGCGGTCACGGCGAGGCCGATCAGCACCCCGGCGGCCTGGCCGGCACACAGGTAGTTCTGCGTGCCCTCACCATGGGTCGCGCCGGAGTCGAGGCGCGCCGCCAGTCGGTGCTTGACCCGGCCCAGCGCCGGCATCAGCACGATGGCCAGCGCCGTCAGCCCGATCCCGATATACGAGGTTTCGGCGTGCTTTCCCTCGACCAGGTGATGGATGGATTCGGCGGCGATATACGGCGCCGTCAGCCAGAACGACAGCGCGACGCCACGCTGGGCCCGCCGCTCGGACTTCTCGCAGTGCGTGCGGGTGCCGCTGAAGCGCCAGATCACCATCGCGCTGGCCAGCCCCTCGGGAGCGCTCCCGAGCGCCCACCCGGTCAGCGCGATCGATCCGACCACCAGTCCCTGCCACAGCCCGATGGCGCCCTCGGACAGCATCACGACCAGGCTGACCCAGGCCAACCTTCTGGCCCAGTGCGCGCTGCGCTGCCACGCCTCGTCGCGCGTGACGGGCGCATGCGAATCGTGGGCGGAGTCACAGCAGCTGTCGACCGCGGCGCCGCCGACCTTGTGCGAAGTAGCCGGCGTCTGCATTCCACGATGTTAGATGCGAGCCGGCGGATGCGCTCCAATCCTTACGGCGCGCCGATCGGTTCGGTGCTCAGCAGCCGCTTGACCACCTTTCCGCCAGGGTTGCGCGGCAACGCGTCGACGAACACCACATCACGCGGAACCTTGAAGCGCGCCAACCGGTTACGGACATAGTCCTTGATGTCCTGCGCGCTCAGGCGAACACCCGGCCGTAGCACGACGAAGGCGCGCAGCCGCTGACCGAACTCGTCGTCGGTGACGCCCACGACTGCGACGTCGGCGACGTCGGGGTGCAGCGCCAACGCCTCTTCGACCTCACCGGGAAAGACATTCTCGCCGCCGGAGACGATCATCTCGTCGTCGCGCCCGTCGATGAACAGCCGGCCGCCGGCGTCGAAGTGCCCGACGTCACCGGTGGCCATGAGTCCCCCGATCATCCGTTTCGTGCCGCCGCCGGTGTACCCCTCGAAGGCCAGTACGTTGCCGACGAAGATCCGGCCCGGCGTCCCCGGGGACGCTTCGCGGCCGTCGTCGCCGAAGATCTTGACGACCGATCCGGGTACCACCTTCCCGACGCATCCCGGTTCGGTCACCAGGTCCGCGGGCGTGGCGATGGTGGCGTAGGCGACCTCGGTGGACCCGTACATGTTGTAGACGACGGGCCCCAGCACCTTGGCGGCCCGGGCGGCGAGGGCGGCGCCCAGTTGGGAGCCGCCGACGAACACCACCCGCAGCGACGACAGGTCCCGCCCGGCGAAGGCCTCTTGCGGCAGGTCGAGGATGCGCCGAAGCATGATCGGCACCACGATCATCGACCGGGCGCGGTGTTCGTCCACGCTGTCCAGGGCCTGCCGCGGGTCGAACTGGCGGTGCAGCACCAGCGTCGAACCCAGCACCATCGCCATCATCGCCTGACTGAAGCCCAGCGAATGGAACAGCGGAACGCAGCATTCGACGACTTCCCGGCCCCGGAACGGCACCCTGCTCAGCAGGCTGCCGACCGGTATCAGCGAGTAGGGTTCGGAGCGCACCGCTCCCTTCGGGGTGCCGGTCGTTCCGCTGGTCAGGATCACGATCTTGGGCCGGCCCCCCGGGTCCGGCGGCGGGGTGGTGTCGCCCCGCGCGATCAGCCCCTCGAGCGTGTCCGGGCCCGAGGTGTCACTCCACGCTCGCAGCCGGCCCAACCGCGGCTGGATGTCGGCGAGCAGCGGCTCGAATTCCTCGTCGTGAACCAGCAGATCGATGCCCTCGCGGGCGACCATCTCGGCGATCTGCGCGCTGCCGAAACCCGTGTTGAACAGCACGATGCGCGCGCCGCACTTGCCGGCGCTATAGGCCGACTCGAGGATCCCGCGATGGTTTCGGGCCAGCACGGCGACTCCGGTGCCGGGACCCACGCCCAACCGGCGCCATTCGTTGGCCAGCGCGTTGGTCCTGCGGTCCAGGTCGCCGAATCGCAGCGCACCGCGTTCGTCGATCAACGCCACGCCGTCCGGGTCGCGCGCCGCGGTGATCGCCGGCGCCGCCCCCAGGATCCCGTAGTGCGTCACCGCACGCAGCACCGGCAGGACCCGCCCGGCGCGCAACGGCCGCAATCCACCCGACCGCGCATAAGACAGCAGGGAACGGGCCTCCAATCCGACGCGCGTGACAGTTCCTACAGCCTTCGTCGCCATGTCGCCCAGCGTGCCCGGGACCGGGCGCGTTCGACAGGGCGCAAGGGCATCGCCACCGAAGGTCTTTGGTCACCGGCGACTCGTTACAGTGGCTAAGCAACGGAAAAGGAGCACCACATGGCGCGCAGCGACGACGACACCTGGGACCTCGCGACCAGCGTGGGCGCCACGGCCACGATGGTGGCCGCCGGGCGCGCCCGCGCCACCCGCGCGGGGGTGATCGACGACCCGTTCGCCGAGCCGCTGGTGCGTGCCGTCGGCGTCGACTTCTTCACCCGATGGGCCGCCGGGGAACTCGACCCGGCCGACGTCGACGACCCGGACGCCCCGTGGGGCATGCAGCGCATGACCGACCTGCTCGGCGCCCGCACCCGCTACATCGACGCGGTCTTCGCCGACGCGGCCGCGGCGGGAATCCGCCAGGCGGTGCTGCTGGCCTCCGGTCTGGACGCGCGCGGCTACCGGCTGCAATGGCCGGCGGGCACGACGGTGTTCGAGATCGACCAGCCCGAGGTCATCGAGTTCAAGGCCGCCACCATCGGCGGTCTCGGCGCGCAGCCGACGGCCGACATCCGCGCGGTCGGCATCGACCTGCGCCACGACTGGCCCGCGGCGCTGCGGCAGGCCGGGTTCGACGCCGACCGACCGGCCGTGTGGGCCGCCGAGGGTCTGCTGGGATTCCTGCCGCCGGACGCCCAGGACCGGCTGCTGGACAACGTCACCGCGCTCAGCGCCGACGGCAGCCGGTTGGTCGCCGAGATCTTCCTCGACAATTCGGTCAACCAGGAGGCCTTGAACGGCGCCGCCCAGCGCTGGCGGGAGCGCGGCCTGGACGCCGAGCTGGACAACCTGGGCTTCCCGGGCGATCGCCACGACGTCGCCACCTACCTGGAGGCGCGCGGGTGGCGCCCGGTACGCGCTTCGCTGAACCAGCTGTTGGCCGACACCGGTCTCCCTTTGCAGCCGACCGACGAGAACGCAGCCTTCGCCAGGAACTACTACTGCACCGCGGTGCTGCACAAAGCCTGAGGAGGCCGCTATGCCCCCCAAACCACTCGACGGTTTCCGGGTGCTCGACTTCACCCAGAACGTCGCCGGGCCGCTGGCCGGGCAGGTCCTGGCCGACCTGGGCGCCGAGGTGATCAAGATCGAGGCACCCGGCGGCGAGGCGGCCCGGCACATCACCGCGGTGCTGCCCGGACGGCCCCCGCTGGCCACCTACTTCCTGCCCAACAACCGGGGCAAGAAGTCGGTGGCGGTGGACCTGAGGACCGACGAGGCCAAGCAGCGGATCCTGCGCCTGGCGGACACCGCCGACGTCGTGCTGGAGGGCTTCCGCCCCGGCGTCATGGAGAAGATGGGCCTGGGCCCCGACGACCTGCGGTCGCGCAACCCGCGCCTGATCTACGCCCGGCTGTCGGCGTTCGGGGGTAACGGCCCGCACAGCAGCAGGCCGGGCGTCGACCTGATGGTCGCGGCCGAGGCCGGTATGACCACCGGCATGCCCACACCCACCGGCAAACCGCAGATCATCCCGTTCCAGCTCGTCGACAACGCCAGCGGCCACGTCCTGGCGCAGGCGGTGCTGGCCGCGCTGCTCAACCGCGAGCGGCACGGGGTGGGCGACACGGTCCGGGTCGCGATGTATGACGTCGCGGTGGGCCTGCAGGCCAACCAGCTGACCATCCACCTGAACCGCCCGAGCACCCCCGCGCCGAAGCCCGCGGAGTCCCACGAGGCCCCGGAGGCCGCGAAACCCAAGAAACGCAAGGGAGTTGGGTTCGCCACCCAGCCGTCGGACGCCTTCCGGGCCGCCGACGGCTACCTCGTCCTGTCCGCCTACGTACCCAAGCACTGGGCGAAGCTGTGCGAGATCATCGGCCGTCCCGACCTGCTCGACGACGAGCGGTTCATCGACCAGCGCGCGCGGGCGCTCAACTACCCCGAGCTAACCGAGGAGCTGGAATCCGCGCTCGCGGCCAAGACCGCGGCCGAATGGGTCGAGCTGCTGCACGAGGGCGGGCTCATGGCCTGCCTCGCCTACAGCTGGAAGCAGGTGGTCGACACCCCGCTGTTTGCCGAGAACGATCTCGCGCTGGCGGTCGGCACCGGCGACCGGGCCATCACCGTGATCCGCACCCCGGCGCGCTACGCCAGTTTCGACGCGGTGAACGACGCCCCACCGCCAGCCCTCGGCGAGGATAACGACCGGTTTCTGGCGGAGTCCTGACTTAGCCAGTTCTTATGTGCGGGTGGGCTTATTCTTTGAATTATCGATGAATCCGCCCAGGATTCGTCCCGCCAACAGCCATATCAACGAGGATTTCCACGTACTTGGACGGACGGCACATATTTGCTGTCCGCAGATTTGAACCGATCCGCGTCCCGGGGCACGCCCTGACAGCAGCCGGCAGTTTGCCTGACCGGCTCCGAGGAGTCACCACATGAGCACCGCTGTCAGCAACTCCCCCGGCGCGGCCGCCGCCGCCAAGAAATCCTCGGCGTTCCTGGCCAACTTGCGTCACGACCTCCCGGCCTCGCTGGTGGTTTTCCTTGTCGCGCTGCCCCTTTCGCTCGGCATCGCGATCGCCTCCGGGGCGCCGCTGATGGCCGGGCTGATCGCGGCCGTGGTGGGCGGCATCGTCGCCGGAGCCGTCGGCGGCTCGGTGTTGCAGGTCAGTGGGCCGGCCGCGGGCCTCACGGTCGTGGTCGCCGGGTTGATCTCCGACCTCGGCTGGACGATGACGTGCATCATCACCATCTGCGCGGGGGCGATACAGATCCTGTTCGGAGTGGTCAAGGTCGCGCGCGCCGCGCTCGGGGTCGCTCCCGTCGTCGTACACGCCATGCTGGCGGGCATCGGTCTCACCATCGTGCTGCAACAGGTGCATGTCTTGATGGGCGGCTCGTCGCGCAGCACCGCGTGGAAGAACATCGAGGCGCTGCCCGACGGCATCCTGCATCACGAACTGCGCGAGGTGATCGTCGGCAGCATCGTCATCGCCATCCTGATGTTGTGGCCGAAGCTGCCGGCCAAAATCCGATTCATCCCGGGCGCCCTGGTGGCCATCGTGGCGGCGACGGCGGTCGCGGAGGCCGCGAACCTGGAGGGCGTAGACCGCATCAACCTCTCGGGCAACTTCTTCAAGGCCGTCAGCCTGCCGCATCTGGGCGCCACCGCGCCCAACGGGGCGTCGTGGACCGACCAGATCGGCAGCGTGGCCCTGGGTGTCATCACGGTCGCCCTGATCGCCAGCGTCGAATCGCTGCTTTCCGCCGTCGCCGTCGACAAGCTGCACAACGGCCCGCGGGCGAACTTCAACCGGGAGATGATCGGGCAGGGCAGCGCGAACATGCTGTCCGGGCTGCTCGGCGGGTTGCCGATCACCGGCGTCATCGTCCGCAGCTCCACCAACGTGGCCGCCGGCGCCCGCAGTCGGACGTCGGCGATCCTGCACGGCGTCTGGATCCTGTTGTTCGCATCCCTGCTGACCGACCTGGTGGAACTCATCCCCAAGGCCGCGCTCGCCGGCCTGCTCATCGTGATCGGCATCCAGCTCATCAAGCTGGCACACATCAAACTCGCTTGGCGCACAGGCAATTTCGCGGTCTATGTGATCACCATCGTGTGCGTGGTCTTCCTCAACCTGCTAGAGGGCGTGGCGCTCGGACTTGCCGTGGCGATCTTCATGCTGCTGACCCGACTGGTGCGCGCACCGATCGAGGCCCGTCCCTACGGCGACGCCGACGGCGAGACGAAGAAATGGCGCATCGACATCGACGGCACACTCAGCTTCCTGCTGCTGCCCCGCCTGACGCAGGTGCTTTCCACCATGCCGCCCGGGTCACACGTCCGGCTCACCCTCAACGCGGACTACATCGACGAGGCGGTGTCCGAGGCCATCTCCGACTGGAAAGCCGCCCACGAGGCGACCGGCGGCGTCGTGGTGATCGTCGAGACATCACCGGCCACGCTGCACCACGCGCACACCAGCCGGCCCAAGCGGGTCTACCACCGCCCGTCGGCGGACACGGTGACGCGGTCGTCGACCAACGGCCACCATAACGACGGCGGGCGGCAGATCCTCAAAGGCGTTGACGATTACCATCGCAACGGCCGCGACGAGCTGTTTCCACGCCTTGCCAAGCTGACCGATTCGTCGACACCGCACGCCGTCTTCCTCACCTGCTCCGACTCGCGGATCCTGCCGGACGTGATCACCGCCAGCGGCCCCGGCGACCTGTACATCGTCCGCAACGTCGGCGGCCTGGTGCCGACGAACTCGACCGACCGATCGGTCGACGCCGCGCTCGATGTCGCCTTCAACCAGCTAGGGGTTTCCTCGGTTGTGGTGTGCGGACATTCGTCCTGCCGCGCGATGCAGGCGTTGCTCGACGGCGCCACGACCGGCGCGTCGGCCCAGACCGCGATGGGCCAGTGGCTGGAACACGGATACGACACCCTCGCCGCGTTCGACGACCACCACCCGGCGCGGGCCGGCGCCGAAGCCGACGGATTCAACGCGTCCGACCAGCTCAGCATCGTCAACGTGGCCGTACAGATGGACAAGCTGGCCCAGAGCCCAATCCTGGCTGCCGCCAAGTCCGCCGGCGCGCTGCGGGTCTACGGCATGTTCTTCGACATCTCGACGGCGCACGTGTACGAGGTCACCCCCGAAGGCCTGCTGCGCCCCGTCGAGGCCGCCTTTACCCCTTAGCTCGGCGGCGGCAGCCGCACGACCTGCACGAAGAACTCGTCGATCTGCCGTACCGCGCTCATGAATTGGTCGAGGTCGACCGGCTTGGTGACGTACGCGTTGGCGTGCAGTTGGTAGCTGCGCAGGATGTCCTCCTCCGCTGAGGAGGTGGTGAGCACGACGACCGGGATGCGGGACAGGTCGGGGTCGGACTTGATCTTCTCCAGCAGTTGCCGGCCGTCGTACTTCGGCAGGTTCAGGTCGAGCAGGATGAGGTCGGGCCGCGGCGCGTCGTGGTGCTCGCCGCGGCGGTACAGGTAGTTCAGGCCCTCCTCGCCGTCGTGGGCGACGTGCAGGCGGTTCTTCAGTTTGTTGTGCTCGAATGCTTCCCGCGTGATGAGCTCGTCGCCCGGGTCGTCTTCGACCAGCAGGATGTCGATCGGTCGGCCGGCCGGTGTCATTGGCGTGCTCCTTCTAGTTGTGTTGCCTGGTCGTCCTCGGGTTCGGCATCGCGCTGCGCGATCGGAAGCGTGAATTCGAACCGGGTGCCGTCGGTATGAGACGTGTCGATCCAAATGGTGCCGCCATGGTGCTCGACGATCTTCTTGCACAGCGCCAGGCCCAGGCCCGTTCCGGTGTACGCGTCGCGGCCGTGCAAACGCTGGAAGATGACGAAGACCTTGTCGGTGAATTCCTCCGCGATGCCGATGCCGTTGTCCGACACGCGCAGCAACCAATCGTCGTCGCGCCGCTCACAGTCGATGACGACGCGCGGCGGGCGGTCCTCGTGCCGGAACTTCACCGCGTTGCCGATCAGGTTCTGCCACAGCATCGTCAGGAGCATGGGGTCCCCGTCGACGCGCGGCAGGCCCTCCTGCGGACGCACGATCTGCGCGCCCGATTCCTCGACCGCGGTCTCGAGGTTGGCCAGCGCGGCGTCCAGCGTGGGATCGAGGTCGACCTCGGTGCGCGTGGTGCCCAGCCGGCCGACCCGCGAGAAGCTGAGCAGGTCGTTGATCAGCACCTGCATGCGCTTGGCGCCGTCCACCGCGAACCCGATGTATTCGCGCGCGCGGTCGTCCAGCTTGTCGCTGTAGCGCTTCTCCAGCAGCTGACAGAACGAGGCGACCTTGCGCAGGGGTTCCTGCAGGTCGTGCGACGCGACGTAGGCGAACTGCTCGAGTTCGGCGTTCGACCGTCGCAGGTCGGCGGCCTGCTCGTCCAATTGCGCCTTCGCCGAGCGCGATACCTCGAGCTCGTCGACGACGCGTTGCCGCATGTTCTCCACGTCGATGGCCATCTCCCGCACGTCTTTGGGCCGGCGCGGCGGGGTGATGACGTCACTGAAGTTGCCCTCGGTGATGCGACGGCAGGACGCCGCCAGGCTGACGAGCGGAAGGGTCACCGCGCGTCGGGTCAGCAGGCCCAGCATGGTGGCCGTCAGGCAGAAGACCAGCACCATCCCGCCCAGCACGCGGTCACGCCAGTCGGCGATGTGCTCGACCTCGCTGATGGCCTGCGTGCGGGCCGCCAGCAGATGCGTGTTCTGCAGGTCGAAAAGCTCACGCAAATGGTCGAATTCGGCCTTACCGCGCTCCGTCGCCTGGCTGCTGACGACATTGGGTGCCTTCGGCGTCACGCTGGCGATCAGCGGTTCGGCGTAGTTCCGCCGCCACGCGGCGGCGGCGGTCTCGATCGCGTCCAGGTCTGCGATCAGGTCTGGACGGTGCGCCAGCCGCTGCCGGATGCCCTTGGCCGCGGCGTGTTCGGCCTCCTGGCCTCCGTAATACGGGGTGAGGAATTGGCGATCGGCGGCGATCAGGTAGCCGCGGATGCCGGTCTCCTGGTCGCGCAGGGCCGCCTGCAACTCGCCGGCTTCGACGCGCGCCGGCGCGATCTCCTCGTTCAGGTCGTGCGACACGGCGTCGGTGCGATTCAGCAACACCGCCCCGACTCCCGCGCCCGCAAGCACCAGCAACCCCATGCTGAACAGGACCAGGAACAGCCACCCGCGCACGGTGAGTTGCAGGCCGGGAGAGGGGCTCGAGGGGGTGCTCACGCGATCCCGCATCTCGGCGTGGGCTGCACGCGCAGCACGGCGATGTCGTCGCTGAGGCCGCCGAGCGCCTGAGCCCGTTGCTGGGCGCCGTTGATCAGCGCGTCGACGAACGCCGGGCCGGGCAGGTCCGCGTGCGTGCGGGCCAGGTCGAGCAGACCGTCCTCGCCCAGCCGTTCGTGGCCTCGTCCCGAGTACCCCTCGAACAGCCCGTCGGTGAGCAGCATCAGCCCGTAGCCCGCGGGCAGCACCAGCTCGTGCTGCGGCCAGTCGCCGGCATGCAGTCCCAGCGCCGGCCCGCCGGGCGGCTCGATCCACTGCACCGTGCCCCCGCCCTGCACCAGCATCGGCGGGTGGCCGGCGCGGATCGCGCTGATGAGTGTGCCTTCGGCGTGCGCCCTCGGATCGCCCGCGATCGCCAGGGTTTGCACCGTCGCGAAGATGCCTTTGCCGGCGTCGCGCTCGGCGTCCAGCACCCGCTCCAGGTAGCGCATCAGATCGGAACCGTGCACGCCGGCCAGCGTGAGCGCGCGCCAGGCGATCCGCAGGGCCGCGCCCAGGGCGGCTTCGTCGGGGCCGTGGCCTGCGACGTCGCCGATCAGGACGTGGACTGTGCGGTCCGGCGTCTGCACGACGTCGTAGAAGTCCCCGCAGAGCAGCGCATCCTCGCGGCTCGGGCGGTAGCGGGCGACGATCTCGACACCCGGGTCGTCGAGCAGCAGCGGCGACGGCAGCAGGCCGCGTTCCAGCAGCGCGTTCTCGCGGGCGCGGAGTTGGCTCGCGTGCAGGTCGGCGGCGATGAGCTCGGCGCGCTTGCGCTCGATCGCGTACAGCAGCGCGCGGCGCAGCACGTCCGGCTCGACGCGCCCCTTGACCAGGTAGTCCTGTGCACCGGCGGCGACCGCGGACGCCCCGAAGTACTCGTCGTTCAGGCCGGTCAGCACCACGATCGGGACGGTGGCATCGCGCTTGGCGATGCGGTCCAGCGCGTCGATGCCGTTGGCGTCCGGCAGGTGCAGATCCAGCAGCACGCAGTCCGGCCGGGCGGAGGACAGTTCACGCTCGGCATGCGCCATCGACTGCGCCCAGACCACGCGGATGTCGGCAACGGCGTCGGCGATCAGGTCCTCGACCAGCAGCGCGTCGGCGCGGTCGTCCTCGACGAGCAGCAACGACAGCGACTGCCAGTTCGCGGCCTGAACCGCAGGACCACGCACCGGCATCAATTCCTGGTCCAGCGTGGGTGCCCGCGCGCAACCACGTCTTTCACGTCCATTCCCCCAGTTCCCCCCAGAAGCCTAAACGTGGATGTTATGCGTTCACCCGGTGGTTGTTCCGCAGTTCGATGAAACTACATATGACTATGCATAAATCCAGTTCAGCGCAGCAGCGCGCGGGACATCACGACACGCTGGATCTGGTTGGTGCCTTCGTAGATCTGGGTGATCTTGGCGTCGCGCATCATGCGTTCGACGGGGAAGTCGACGGTGTAGCCGGCGCCGCCGAAAAGCTGCACGGCGTCGGTGGTGACCTCCATCGCGACGTCGGAGGCAAAGCACTTCGACGCCGCTGAGATGAAGCCCAGATTCGACTCCCCGCGCTCGGCCCGCGCCGCGGCGCTGTAGACCATCAGCCGCGCCGCCTCCACCTTCATCGCCATGTCCGCGAGCATGAACTGCACGGCCTGGAAGCTGCTGATCGACTCGCCGAACTGCTTGCGGTCCTTGGTGTAGGCGATGGCGGCGTCGAGCGCGCCCTGGGCGATCCCGACGGCCTGGGCGCCGATGGTGGGGCGGGTGTGGTCCAGCGTGGCCAGCGCGGTCTTGAAGCCGGTGCCGGGGTCACCGATGATGCGGTCGCCGGGGATGCGGCAGTTCTCGAAGTACAGCTCGGTGGTGGGGGAGCCCTTGATGCCGAGCTTCTTCTCCTTGGGACCGACGGTGAAGCCCTCGTCGTCCGCGTGCACCATGAACGCCGAGATGCCGTTGGCGCCGCGCTCCGGGTCGGTCACGGCCATGACGGTGTACCAGGTCGACTTGCCGCCGTTGGTGATCCAGCACTTGGCGCCGTTGAGGATCCAGCCGTCGCCGTCGGCCTTGGCGCGGGTGCGCATCGAGGCCGCGTCGCTGCCGGCTTCGCGCTCGCTGAGCGCGTAGGACGCCATCAACCCGTCGTTGGCGATGGTCGGCAGCACCTGCTTCTTCAGCTCCTCGGAGCCGCGCAGGATCAGGCCCATGGTGCCCAGCTTGTTCACCGCCGGGATCAGCGACGCGGACGCGTCGACGCGCGCCACCTCCTCGATCACGATGCAGGCGGCCACCGAATCCGCGCCCTGACCGCCGTACTCCTCGGGAACGTGCACGGCGTTGAAGCCCGACGCGTTCAGGGCCGCCAGTGCCTCGTCGGGGAACCGCGGCCCCTCGTCCACCTCGGCGGCGTACGGCGCGATCTCCTTCTCGGCCAGCGCGCGGATCGCGGCCCGCAGCTCGTCGTGCTCCTCGGGCAGCTTGAACACGTCAAATTCGGGGTGTCCGGCCCATGCAGCCATCTCCGCCTCCTAATACTCCGCCGGTCTACTGGCCGGTAACTTTAACCTGAAGTTCCTGCAGCGCCGCATCCTTGGCCCGCACGGTCTGCGCCAGCTGGTCCTGAAATGCGACGACCCGGGCCCGCAGCTGCGGGTCCGAGGACCCGAGAATCCGCACCGCGAGCAGCCCGGCGTTGCGCGCACCGCCGATCGAGACGGTCGCCACCGGGACCCCGGCGGGCATCTGCACGATCGACAGCAACGAGTCCAGCCCGTCCAGCCGCGCCAGCGGCACGGGCACCCCGATCACCGGCAGCGGCGTCGCCGCGGCGACCATCCCGGGCAGGTGCGCGGCGCCGCCGGCCCCCGCGATGATCACCTCGATGCCACGGTCGGCCGCGCCGCGCGCGTAGTCGAACATCACCTCCGGGGTGCGATGCGCCGAGACGACCCGCACCTCCGCGGGGATGTCGAACTCGGCCAGCGCCTCGGCGGCGTCGGCCATCACCGACCAGTCGCTGTCGCTGCCCATGATCACCCCGACCCGGGGCTGATCACTCAACCGGGTCATCTACGCCGCTCCTCCTCATCGCTAGTCCGCTCTGCATCGTCGCCGGCGTGCGGATCCCATCCGTCCGTCCACTGCGCGTGTGACAACCAGTGTGCCGCCAGCTCGGCGCGTTCACGCAGCTTGCCGACATCTGAGCCGAGAAAGTTGACGTGGCCGATCTTGCGGCCCGGGCGCTCGGCCTTGCCGTACAGGTGAACCCGGGCGTCGGGCAGGCGCGCGTACAGGTGATGCAGCCGCTCGTCCATCGACATGGCGGGCGTGGAGGCCTCGGCGGCACCCAGCACGTTGCCCATCACCGTCACCGGCGCGAGGGTCTCGGTCTCGCCCAGCGGGTAGTCCAGCACCGCGCGCAGATGCTGCTCGAACTGGCTGGTCCGCGCGCCGTCCATGGTCCAGTGCCCGGAGTTGTGCGGCCGCATCGCCAGCTCGTTCACCAGCAGCTCGCCGTCGGTGGTCTCGAAGAGCTCGACCGCCAGCAGCCCGAGGACGCCCAGCTCCCCCGCCAACCGCAACGCCAGCCCCTGCGCCTCCGCGGCCAGGGCGTCGGGCAGTTCCGGCGCCGGCGCGATGACCAGCACGCAGATGCCGTCCTGCTGCACCGTCTGAACCACCGGCCATGCCGCACCCTGGCCGAAGGAGGACCGGGCCACCAGCGCGGACAGTTCGCGGCGCAGCGCCACCCGCTCCTCGACCAGCACCGGTACGCCCGCGGCCAGGTACTCACCGGCCAGCTCGCGCGCGTGCGCCAGGTCACGCGCCATCCGCACGCCGCGGCCGTCGTAGCCGCCGCGGACCGCCTTGACCACCAACGGGGCGTCTGGCGCGGCCAACGACGCGGCGAACGCATCCAGATCGGCCAGGCGCTCGACGCCGGCGTAGCGCGGGACGGGAGCGCCCAGCGCCTCCAGCCGCGTCCGCATCACGAGCTTGTCCTGGGCGTGCACCAGAGCCTGCGGCGGCGGCGCCACCGTCACGCCCTCGGCGACCAGCTTGTCCAGCAGATCGGGCGGCACGTGCTCGTGGTCGAAGGTCAGCACGTCGGCTCCGGCCGCGACCCGGCGCAGGTCTTCCAGGTCCTCATGCGACCCGATCACCACGTTGGGGGTGACCTGCGCCGCGGGTTCGTCGGCGGAGGTCGCCAGCACCCGCAGGTTCTGGCCCAGCGCTATCGCGGCCTGATGCGTCATCCGCGCAAGCTGGCCGCCGCCGACCATTGCGACGGTTGGGGCGTCCCGCGGGGTGGGTGAACTCGGCACGGCCATCATGGTGTCACGGGGCTTGACCGGCGTGTTTAGCGGCTGCGCGACCAAATCGTTATGTAGGATTTTGCGCCAATTTTGCGTTAATCCGTAGACTGGCGTGCTGTGTCCTTTGCCGATGCCACAATTGCGCGCCTCCCGGGGGTTCTTCAGCCCTTTGCGATGCGCCATCACGAGCTGATCAAATTCGCCATTGTCGGCGGCACCACGTTCATTATCGACTCGGCGATTTTCTACACGCTGAAGCTGACGATTCTGGAATCCAAGCCGGTCACCGCGAAGGTGATCGCCGGGATCGTCGCCGTCATCGCCTCCTACATCCTGAATCGGGAGTGGAGCTTCCGCGACCGCGGCGGCCGTGAACGCCACCACGAGGCGTTGCTGTTCTTCGCGTTCAGCGGCGTGGGCGTGCTGCTGAGCATGGCACCGCTGTGGATTTCCAGCTACGTCCTGCAGCTGCGCGAGCCGACGGTGTCGCTGACCGTGGAGAACATCGCCGACTTCATCTCGGCCTACATCATCGGCAACCTGCTGCAGATGGCCTTCCGCTTCTGGGCCATGCGGCGCTGGGTCTTCCCCGACCAGTTCGCCCGCAACCCCGAGAAGGCGTTGGAATCCACCCTCACCGCCGGCGGTATCGCCGAGGTCTTCGAGGACGAACTCGAGGGTGGGAACGTGACCCTGCTGCGCGCCTGGCGCAACCGCAGGGCAGCGCGGTTCGCTCAGTTGGACGACGGCGACCCGGTATCGAAAACTTCGTGATACAGCAGCGCGTGCACCTCGCGTAGCCGCGGAATGTCGTAGAACTCCAGCGGGTCCTGTGACGCCGACTCGATGATCAGCGTCCCGGTGCGAAACATTCGTTCGGTGACCTTGTCGCGGAACTCCACGCTGTTGATCCGCGCCAACGGGATGTCGATCCCGGTCCGGGTGAGCACGCCGTGCCGGTACATCACCCGGCGGTTGGTGACGACGAAGTTGGTGGTCAGCCAGCTCAGGAACGGCCACAGCGTGAGCCAGCCGACGATGATCAGCCAGACGCCCCAGACCACTCCGTAGATCACGTTCTTGGTGAGTTGGGGCCAGCCCGTCGAGTTGACGAATCCGGACCCCAGCGCCGCCAGCCCGGTCGCCAGGATCAGCGCCAGCACCGGAAAGATCAGCCGCTTCCAGTGCGGGTGGTTGTGCAGGACGACCTGCTCGCCTTTGGCCAGGACATTCTCGGGATAGCCCACCTGGGAAGGCTAACGCAAATGGATGACGTCGCCGGCCGAGACGGTGACGGTTTCGACACTGGTCTCGATGCGGAGCCGGCCCTGGTCGTCGATGTCGCGGGCGGTCCCGACGACGGCGCCGCCGCCGGGCAGCTCGGCCCGCACGCGCGTCCCCAGGGTGAGGCTGCGGGCGCGGTAATCGGCCAGCAGTCGCGGGTCCGCGCGACGCCACTGCGCGATCCGGGTGTCCAATTCCCGCAACAGGCCTGCCAGCAGGCGCCGGCGGTCGGGCGCCGCGACGCCGAGGTCGGCCAGCGACGTCGCGCCGTCGACGCCCTCGGGGGCCTGCGCGACGTTGAGCCCCAGCCCGACCACCACCGCGGGGCGGGCGACCTCGGCCAGGATGCCGGCCAGCTTGCGGCCGTCGGCCAGCACGTCGTTGGGCCACTTGAGGCCGGTCTGCACCCCGAGGGCAGTCACCGCGTCGACGACCGCGACACCGGTGAGCAGCGACAGCCAACCCCACGAGGTGACCGGGACGTCGACCACGCTGACGCCGACCGACATGCTGATCTGCGCGTGCGGGGTCGCCGACCAGGTGCGGCCCTGGCGGCCGCGGCCGGCGGTCTGATGCTCGGCGATCAGCACCGCCCCGGCGATGTCGGCGCCGGACGCGGCGCGGGCCAGCAGGTCGGCGTTGGTGGAGCCGGTCTGCGCGACGACGTCCAGTTGCCGCCAGCCGGACCCGATCACCTCGGCGCGCAGCGCGTCAGCGTCCAGGGCGTCAGCATTCATGACCGCTCAGCCTAAAGCGTGGCCCGGTTCGCGTTTGCCCGATACGGTGACGCCACAGGACGCTAGGAGGCTCGGGACCTAGGAGGCTTGACGTGGAGATGACGCGAGGCGCCAAGATCACCACCATCGTCGGTGTTGTCGTATTGGTTGCAGCGCTTCTCGGCATCGCCGTGGTTCTCGCCACCAGGTCCGACGGGCCCGCTGCATCGCCGCCGTCGGGCGCAACCACGGCGTCGTCGCAGACGCCGACCGGGCAGGCCTACGGCGCACCGTCGGTGCTGCCGCCGTTCGCCAACAACACCCACGGCCTGCGGCATCCGTTGGCGCTGGCGATCGACTCCGCCGGCGACATCTACGTCACCGACAAGGAACCCACTCGCGAGCCCAGGCATCGGGTGGCCAAGCTGGCCGCGGGGTCGATGGACGTGACGTTCTTGCCGTTGAGCGGTCTGGGAGCAACAGAGGGACTGGCCGTCGACTCCGCCGGCGCCGTCTACCTCAGCGATAACGACAACGATCGTGTGCTCGTACTGGCGGCGGGATCGAAGGCCCCGATGGTGCTGCCGTTCACCGGCCTGCGGCGGCCCTGCGGTGTGGCGGTCGACTCCGCCGGCGCCGTCTACGTCGTCGACCAACTCAACAATCGGGTCCTCAAGATGCCCGCGGGGTCGAAAACTCAGACGGCGCTGCCCTTCACCGGCCTCGACCAGCCCATGGGTCTCGCGGTCGATACCGCCGGGAACGTCTACGTCACCGACTTTGCCAACGACCGGGTGCTGAAACTGGCCGCGGGTTCCGCCACCCCGGCCGTGCTGCCCTTCACCGGCCTAAAACACCCGGAGGGGGTGGCCGTCGACGCCGCCGGCGCCGTCTATGTCACCGACAACGTCGACAAGCGGGTGCTCAAGCTGGCCGCCGGATCGGCAACGCAGACGACCTTGCCGTTCACCGTCTACAACCCCGCCCGGGTCGCGGTCGACGCTGCCGGCGCCGTCTATGTCAGCGACCCAGCCAACCGTCAGGTGGTCAAGCTGCCGCCGAAGTGAGCGACGCGCGACTTTAATTAAGACCTTCATAAGGTTGCGGGGACCGTCGCGGCTAAGCTCCATTCCCATGACTAGCGTTACCGACCCCTCAGCCCACACGGCCGAGCCCGCCGCCGAGCACACGATCGACATTCACACGACCGCGGGCAAGCTGGCCGAGCTGCACCGGCGGCGCGAAGAGTCGCTGCACCCGGTCGGTGAGGCCGCCGTCGACAAGGTGCACGCCAAGGGCAAGCTGACCGCCCGCGAGCGCATCACGGCGCTGCTGGACGAGGACTCGTTCGTCGAGCTCGACGCGCTGGCCAAGCACCGCAGCACCAACTTCGGCCTGGAGGCCAACCGCCCGCTGGGCGACGGCGTGGTGACCGGCTACGGCACCATCGACGGCCGCGACGTGTGCATCTTCAGCCAGGACGCCACCGTGTTCGGCGGCAGCCTCGGCGAGGTCTACGGCGAGAAGATCGTCAAGGTGCAGGAGCTGGCGATCAAGACGGGCCGTCCGCTGATCGGCATCAACGACGGCGCGGGCGCGCGCATCCAGGAGGGCGTCGTCTCGCTGGGCCTGTACAGCCGCATCTTCCGCAACAACATCCTGGCCTCCGGCGTCGTCCCGCAGATCTCGCTGATCATGGGCGCCGCCGCCGGCGGGCACGTCTACTCCCCCGCGCTGACCGACTTCGTGATCATGGTCGACCAGACCAGCCAGATGTTCATTACCGGCCCCGACGTCATCAAGACCGTCACCGGCGAGGACGTCACCATGGAGGAGCTGGGCGGCGCGCATACCCACATGGCCAAGTCGGGGACGCTGCACTACGTCGCATCCGGCGAGCAGGACGCCTTCGACTGGGTCCGCGACCTGCTGAGCTACCTGCCGCCCAACAACTTCACCGACGCCCCGCGCTACGCCGTGCCAGTGCCCGAAGGCGCCATCGAGGAGAACCTCACCGACGAGGACATCGAGCTGGACACGCTGATCCCGGACTCGCCCAACCAGCCCTACGACATGCACGAGGTGATCACCCGCATCCTCGACGACGACGAGTTCCTGGAGATCCAGGCGGGCTACGCCCAGAACATCGTCGTGGGATTCGGGCGCATCGACGGCCGGCCGGTGGGGATCGTCGCCAACCAGCCCACGCAGTTCGCCGGCTGCCTGGACATCAACGCCTCGGAGAAGGCGGCGCGGTTCGTCCGGACCTGCGACTGTTTCAACATCCCGATCGTCATGCTGGTGGACGTGCCGGGCTTCCTGCCCGGTACCGGCCAGGAGTACAACGGCATCATCCGGCGGGGCGCCAAGCTGCTGTTCGCCTACGGCGAGGCCACCGTCCCCAAGATCACCGTCATTACCCGCAAGGCCTACGGCGGCGCGTACTGCGTCATGGGCTCCAAGGACATGGGCTGCGACGTCAACATCGCCTGGCCCACGGCACAGATCGCGGTGATGGGCGCCTCCGGCGCAGTCGGGTTCGTCTACCGCAAGCAGCTGAACGAGGCGGCCAAGGAGGGCAAAGACGTCGACGCGCTGCGCCTGCAGTTGCAGCAGGAGTACGAGGACACGCTGGTCAACCCCTACGTCGCCGCCGAGCGCGGCTACGTCGACGCGGTGATCCCGCCGTCGCACACCCGCGGCTACATCGGCACGGCCCTGCGCCTGCTGGAACGCAAGATCTCGCACCTACCGCCCAAGAAGCACGGGAACATACCGCTATGAGCGAGCAGACGCCCCACGAGGCGCACCTCCAGGTGCACAAGGGTCACCCCACCGACGCGGAGCTGGCCGCGCTGATCGCCGTGCTCGGATGCATCGACGGCGCCGCCGGCCAGCCGGAACAGCCGCCGCACACCCGGTGGGGCCTGGCGGTCGACAAGCTGCGGATCGCGGTCACCAACCACCAGCGAGTCACCCTGCAGGAACGCGTGCACATGCAGCGATGACCCGGCTGGTGCTCGGGTCCGCCTCCCCCGGACGGCTCAAGGTGCTGCGCCAGGCCGGCGTCGACCCGCTGGTCGTCGTCTCCGGCGTCGACGAGGACGCGGCCATCGAGGCTTTGGGGCCCGACGCCCCACCCGACGAGGTCGTGTGCGCTCTCGCCCGCGCGAAGGCCGAGCAGGTGGCGGCCGGGCTGGACGCCTCGGTCGCGGCGGATTGCGTTGTCGTCGGCTGCGATTCGATGCTCCACCTGGACGGCCGGCTGAGCGGCAAACCGCTGTCGGTGGCCGAGGCTCATGCACAGTGGCAGTCGATGGCGGGGCGCGCCGGCCAGCTGTATACCGGCCATTGCGTGGTCCGGCTGGTTGCCGGCCGGGCGGTGCACCGCGACGCCGCGGCCGCGGTCACCACCGTGCGTTTCGGAACGCCGTCGGGTGCGGACCTTGACGCATACCTGGCCAGCGGCGAGTCGCTGCGGGTCGCCGGCGGCTTCACCCTCGACGGCCTGGGCGGGTGGTTCATCGACGGCGTGGACGGCGACCCGTCGGCCGTGGTGGGCATCGGGCTGCCCCTGACGCGCGCGCTGCTGGATCGCGCCGGCGTGTCCGTCGCCGCGCTGTGGGCCGCCAATCCGGTGTGACGCCTGGGCGCGCGAGACTTAATCTGCTGCGACCGCGACCGGCGTGTCGTGTGTGTAGTTTAAGTGTCGCGGATCAACGCCAAAGCCGCCCATAGCGGGCCAACGGTAGGCTCGTTGACGTGCCACTCCCCCCGGATCCCAGCCCCACTCTGTCGGCCTACGCCCACCCCGAACGACTCGTCACCAGCGACTGGCTGTCCGCCCACCTGGGCGCGCCCGGCCTGGTGATCGTCGAGTCCGACGAGGACGTCCTGCTCTACGACGTCGGGCACATCCCCGGCGCGGTGAAGATCGACTGGCACACCGACCTCAACGACCCGCGGGTCCGCGACTACATCAGCGGCGAGCAATTCGCCGACCTGATGAACCGCAAGGGCATCTCCCGCGACGACACCGTGGTGATCTACGGCGACAAGAGCAACTGGTGGGCGGCCTACGCGCTGTGGGTGTTCACGCTGTTCGGCCACGCCGACGTGCGGCTGCTCAACGGCGGCCGCGACCTGTGGCTCGCCGAACGCCGGGACACCACGCTGGAAGTCCCCACCAAGACGTCGACCGGCTACCCCGTCGTCGAGCGCAACGATCCACCCATCCGGGCGTTCAAGGACGACGTGCTGGCCGTCATCGGCCACCAGCCGCTCATCGACGTGCGCTCCCCCGACGAGTACACCGGCAAGCGCACCCACATGCCCGACTACCCGGAGGAGGGCGCGCTGCGGGCCGGCCACATCCCCACCGCCCGGTCGATCCCGTGGGGCAAGGCGGTCGACGAGAGCGGCCGCTTCCGCCCCCGCGAGGAGCTGGACGAGCTCTACGGGTTCATCAACCCGGACGACAAGACCGTCGTCTACTGCCGCATCGGCGAGCGGTCCAGCCACACCTGGTTCGTCCTCACCCACCTGCTCGGCAAGCCCGGGGTGCGCAATTACGACGGCTCGTGGACCGAATGGGGCAACACCGTGCGCGTGCCGATCGTCGCGGGCGCAGAACCGGGAGCCGCGGGAGTCGCTGCAGTTTCATGACGCTGCCCGCCCCGCTCGCAGAGGTAATGTCCGACTTCGCCGAGGTTGAGGGCCAGGACAAGCTGCGGCTGCTGCTGGAATTCGCCGACGAGCTGCCCGCCCTGCCGGCCGACCTCGAGGAGGCCGCGATGGAGCCGGTACCCGAATGCCAGTCGCCGCTCTTCCTGCATGTCGACGCCGACGACCCCGATCGGGTCCGGCTGTATTTCAGCGCGCCGGCCGAGGCGCCGACCACCCGCGGGTTCGCCTCGATCCTGGCCGCGGGCTTGGACGAGCAGTCCGCCGCCGACATCCTGGCGGTGCCTGAAGACTTCTATTCCGAACTCGGCCTCGCCGCTCTGATCAGCCCGCTTCGGTTGCGCGGGATGTCGGCGATGCTGGCCAGAATCAAGCGGCGACTGCGCGAAGCGGCCTGAATTGGGAACCGCCTGACCGCGCCAACGGCGTGGCGCATAAACTTCCCCCTCGAGACTTGTAAGAAATTCTCTTAGAGACGAAGAAGACGCTACCCAGGAGGCGCCAGGTGCCCAGTCACGCCAGCTCGAGGATCTCTAAGGTTCTGGTCGCAAACCGCGGCGAGATCGCGGTCCGAGTGATCCGGGCAGCCCGCGACGCGGGACTTGCCAGCGTGGCGGTGTACGCCGAACCCGACGCCGAGGCGCCGCACGTCAAGCTCGCCGACGAGGCGTTCGCCCTGGGCGGTCAGACCTCGGCCGAGTCCTACCTGGACTTCGCCAAGATCCTCGACGCGGCGGCCAAGTCCGGCGCCAACGCGATCCACCCCGGCTACGGCTTCCTGTCGGAGAACGCCGACTTCGCCCAGGCCGTGCTGGACGCCGGCCTGATCTGGATCGGGCCCAGCCCGCAGTCGATCCGCGACCTGGGCGACAAGGTCACCGCCCGCCACATCGCCGCGAAGGCGCAGGCGCCGCTGGTGCCCGGCACCCCCGACCCGGTCAAGGACGCCGACGAGGTGGTCGCGTTCGCCAAGGAGTACGGCGTGCCCATCGCGATCAAGGCCGCCTTCGGCGGCGGCGGCCGCGGCATGAAGGTCGCCCGCACCCTCGAGGAGATCCCGGAGCTGTTCGAGTCGGCCACCCGCGAGGCCGTCGCCGCGTTCGGCCGCGGCGAGTGCTTCGTCGAGCGCTACCTGGACAAGCCGCGCCACGTCGAGGCCCAGGTGATCGCGGACCAGCACGGCAATGTCGTCGTCGCCGGCACCCGGGACTGCTCGCTGCAGCGCCGCTTCCAGAAGCTCGTCGAGGAGGCGCCGGCGCCGTTCCTGACCGACGCGCAGCGCAAGGAGATCCACGAGTCCGCCAAGCGGATCTGCAAGGAGGCGCACTACTACGGCGCCGGCACCGTCGAATACCTGGTCGGCCAGGACGGGCTGATCTCCTTCCTGGAGGTCAACACCCGGCTTCAGGTCGAGCACCCGGTCACCGAGGAGACCGCGGGCATCGACCTGGTGCTGCAGCAGTTCAAGATCGCCAACGGCGAGAAGCTGGACATCACCGAGGACCCCACCCCGCGGGGACACGCGATCGAGTTCCGGATCAACGGCGAGGACGCCGGGCGCGGCTTCCTACCCGCGCCGGGGCCGGTCACCCGGTACGACATCCCCACCGGGCCGGGTGTGCGGCTGGATTCCGGCGTCGAGGCGGGTTCGGTGATCGGCGGCCAGTTCGACTCGATGCTGTCCAAGCTGATCGTGTACGGCGCCACCCGCGAGGAGGCGCTGGCCCGCTCCCGCCGCGCGCTCGACGAATTCCACGTCGAGGGCCTGGCCACGGTGATCCCGTTCCACCGCGCGGTGGTGTCCGACCCGGCGTTCATCGGCGACGGGAACGGCTTCACCGTGCACACCCGCTGGATCGAGACCGAGTGGGACAACACCGTCGAGCCCTTCACCGGCGGCGAACCCCTCGACGAGGAGGAGACCCGCCCGCGGCAGAAGGTCGTCGTCGAGGTGGACGGCCGTCGGCTCGAGGTGTCCCTGCCCGGCGACTTGGCGCTGACCAGCGGCGGCGACCCGGCCGGCGTGATCCGCAAGAAGCCCAAGCCGCGCAAGCGCGGCGCGCACACCGGCGCGGCGGCGTCCGGGGACGCCGTGACGGCGCCCATGCAGGGCACCGTCGTCAAGGTCGCGGTCGAAGAGGGCCAGGAGGTCACCACCGGCGACCTGGTGGTGGTGCTCGAGGCCATGAAGATGGAGAACCCCGTCACTGCGCACAAGGACGGCGTTATCACCGGCCTGGCGGTCGAGGCCGGCGCGGCCATCACGCAGGGCACGGTGCTCGCCGAGATCAAGTAGCCGGGATTCTGTGAATTCGGCGCTAAGTCCCTCGGAGATCGTTGTCGGCTACTCCCACCTTGGGTAGGGTGCGGGTAGGTTGAGTTCACAGCCACCCGGAACTACGTTGCCATCCCTTGTGAATGGCGCGCGGGAGGCGAATCCCTTGCCCCATCCGTTCCCGGTATCGCCGACGCGATCCACCGCACGAAATCCTCATCGACTGAGGGAGTCAACCGTGACTGCCATTCAATCGTGGCAAAAGAGCCGCACCGCCGAATTCGCCGCTCGCCCAGGCCAATCCGCCATAGTAATCACCGTGCACGGAGAGGTCGACGCGGCCAACGCCAACCAGCTCACCGAATATGTACAACGCACTTTGCGTCAAACCCAGCGCGTGGTGCTGGACATGCGGGGTCTGGATTTCATTGGTACCGCAGGGTTTTCGGCGCTGCACCGAATCAATGTGGCATGCTCGGCAGCCGGCGCCCACTGGGTGCTGATACCGGGCCGCGCCGTGCAACGCCTGTTGCGCATCTGCGACCCCGACGGCACGCTGCCGACGACGATCTCGCTGGCGGAGTTGGTAATTCGCGACGACGACGGCCTGACCGCGCGAAGGGGCCTACTCCAACTGGTCCCGTAGCCGGCCCAGCGACTTGGCCAACAACCGCGACACGTGCATCTGCGAGATGCCGATGCGTTCAGCGATCTGCGTCTGCGTCATCGACTCGAAAAACCTCAGGACCAACACCATTCGCTCCCGCTCGGGCAGTGCCTCGAGCAGCGGACGCAGCGCCTCCTGGTCCTCGATCCGGTCCAGGCTGGTGTCCACATCGCCGAGCGTGTCGGCGATGGCGCGAACGTCGTCGTCCTCGCCGCTACCGGAACTGTCGATGGACAGCGTGTTGTAGGAGCTGCCCGCCACCAGGCCCTCGACGACCTCTTCGCGGTCCATGCCGAGTTCCTCGGCGAGTTCGGTCGCGGTGGGCGCGCGGCCCAGCCGCTGCGACAGGTCGGCGGTGGCGGTGCCCAGCCGCAGGTGCAGTTCCTTGAGCCGCCGCGGAACCTTGACCGACCAGCTGTTGTCGCGGAAGTGGCGCCGGACCTCACCCATGATCGTGGGCACGGCGAACGAGACGAAGTCCGAGCCGGTCTCCACGTCGAAGCGCACCACGGCGTTGACCAGCCCCACCCGGGCGACCTGCACCAGGTCGTCACGCGGTTCGCCCCGGCCCTCGAATCGCCGGGCGATGTGGTCGGCCAACGGCAGGCAGCGCTGGACGATGACGTCCCGATGACGCTGAAACTCCGGGGAGTCCTGGGTCAGGGTGGCCAACTCCCGAAACATGTCGGGGACATCGGCGTATTCGTTCGGGCGCGACACGGAACCGCCGGCAGCTCGCGCGCTCACCTGGCTGTCACCTGCTAGGTGCCGCCCGTGGCGCCGTCAGCGTGATACCGAAAACACTGCCGGACTCATCGGGCTCGCGTCCATCGTGGAAGGTCTGGACGTCGTCGGCCAGCGAGGTCAGTACGTGCCAGCTGAAGCTGCCGGGCGCCACGACGTCGTGGGTGTCACACGCCGCGAAGGCCTCCACCACCAGTTCGTCGTCACGGGGGTCGACGACGACGGTGAGTACCGCGTTGGGGGTGGCCGACCGGATCAATCGGGTACAGACCTCGTCCACCGCCAGGCGCAGGTCCGCAACAGCATCGAAATCCAGATCTTCGAAGGTGCCTATCGCACCGACCAGGGTGCGCAGCATTGCCAGGTTCTCCAGGCGCGCAGCAACCTGCAACTCGACGGCGCGTAAGCCGCGTTGGCGCTTGTCACCGCGCAATTCCGCATCGGTCATATAGTCTCCCGGCAATATCTGATCGACACTACCCTGTCGGTGGGGCTGGCCATGGCTCCGGCCTTCGAGCTGGTTAGTCACGAGCGCTCCCGCTGTCGAACGCGCCTATGTACCGGACTGCGAGCAGGCCGTCGGGAAACTGCTGACGCGATTGTGTGCCCCATGATCATGGTCTAGACGTGATACCCGCTCGGTGGGGCGGGTAACCGCGCGAATCAGAACAATATTCCGCACGCCCCTGGGAGACCGAAAAGGCGAGCTGACAGGGGTATTCGACGAGTTGTGAAGCTGCGGGCCTAGCTGGCGGGGCGTTGCCTGCTGACTTCCGGGTGCTCGGTGTACCACCGATCCGCGATGCGGCGTATGCGGCGGTGCTCGAACGCCAGCCAGATCAAGCCCAGCACCGTGACGGCGATCGCTACGGTGCCTGCGGTCATGCCCTGATGGTGGTGCCCGGTACCGAAGGCCGCGAGGCTGCCGACGCCACCGACCACGCCGGCGACGACCAACAGGTACCCGGGCCAGTGCAGGACGTCGATCAACGATTCACCAGCGAACGGCCGCGTCGTCCGTAAATGGTCGACGGGGTCACGATAGGTATCTCCCATGGCTACTCCACTCCAGGTCCGTTCCGGGCCTTAATTCCGCCCATTCCGGCTTTACCTACAACTAACAACGGTAGAACTCGGGAAGCGGTTCGGGGAGTGCCAATTTATCGAGTCAAAGTGCCATTACGGGCCCGACGATCGGCGGCACAACCATCGAGAGGGTCAACACCATCAACGTCAACAAGAACCAGCCGGCGCCGTGCCAGCCCCACCATGTGCCCTCGCTGCGCCACACGCGGTAGGTGCGCACGAACGCCCACAGCCCGGCGGCGAGCAGGATCAGCGGCCCGCCGAACGCCAGCATCGTCCGTTGCGGCGGCCCACACGCGGCCGTGTCGACGCTCACGCCGCTGCAGGTACTCACCCACAACGCGGCCAGGATGACGAAGCCGACCGCGCCGGCCGCGGCCAGCGCAGTGAACCGGACGGCGGCGCGAACCTCGCTGTCCTCATGGCCCAGGCGATCGCCACGCGATCGCTCATACGCCTTCTGCATTCTTCTGAACCTCATATTCGGCGGTCGACCGTTGTCCGGTCTTTCGTTCGCTGTGTCGCATTCGTTTCAGGTCTTGCCGACCCGGGGACGGCTATTCGGAGACTTGTCCTGGTGAATACCCGATTAGCGGCAACGTAATCCTGCGAATAGCTACCTGACCTCAGACAAAGCGGCCCGCACGCCGTCGACGGCCGCATCGATCTCGGCCTCCGAAACGGTCAGCGCGGGACGGAATCGGACGCCGCGCGTTCCGGTCGGCAACAGGATCACCGCCCGGAGCCACAATTGTCGGATCAACTCGTCGCGGGCGGCGGTGTCCGGCAGGTCGAAGGCGCGCATCAGGCCACGCCCGCGAGCGTGCAGGACGACGCCCGGGAACTCCTCGGCCAGTTCGTCGAGCCGGGCGCCCAGGTAGCCGCCTCGCCGCGCGGCGCGCTCGAAAAGCCCGTCGGCCTCGATCGTCTCGAGGATGCGCCGGGCGCGCACCATGTCGACGAGGCTGCCGCCCCACGTCGAATTGAGCCGCGACGGGACGGCGAACACGTTGTCGGCGACCTCGTCGACCCGCCGACCCGCCATCACGCCGCAGACCTGTGTCTTCTTGCCGAATGCCACGACATCCGGTTGGGCGCCCAATTGCTGGTAGGCCCAAGGCGTTCCGGTCATCCCGCAGCCCGTCTGCACCTCGTCGAAGATCAACAGCGCGTCGTGCTCGTCGCACAGCTCACGCATCCGCGCGAAGAACTCGGGCCGGAAGTGGCGGTCGCCGCCCTCGCCCTGGATGGGTTCGGCGATGAAGCAGGCGATGTCATGCGGATGCGTCTGGAACGCCGCGCGGGCCTGGCGCAGCGACTCGGCTTCCAGCGCGGCCGTGGCCGCCGCGTCCAGGCCGGGCCTGATGTAGGGCGCGTCGATGCGCGGCCAGTCGAACTTGGGGAAGCGGGCCACGGTGACCGGTTTGGTGTTGGTGAGCGACAGCGTGTAGCCGCTGCGCCCGTGGAACGCGCCGCGCAGGTGCAGCACCCGGGCACCGAGCGACGGGTCGAGTCCGCGCCGCTCGTTGTGCCGGCTCTTCCAGTCGAAGGCGACCTTCAGCGCGTTCTCCACCGCGAGCGCGCCGCCCTCGACGAAGAACAGATGCGGCAGCGCCGGGTCGCCGAGGACCCGCGCGAAGGTTTCGACGAAGCGGGCCATCGGCACCGAGTACACGTCGGAGTTGGCGGGCTTGTTCAGCGCGGCCGTCATGAGTTCGGCGCGGAACTCCTCGTCGTCGGCCAGGGCCGGATGGTTCATGCCCAGCGCCGACGATGCGACGAAGGTGAACATGTCCAGGTAGCGGCGCCCGTCGCGGGCGTCGACCAGATACGAGCCGGCCGAGGCGGTCAGATCGAGCACCAAATCCAGGCCGTCGACCAGGATGCTGCGCGCCAGCACCCCGGGCACCATGTCGGGCTCTGTCAGGCGGTCCGTCAGCACAGTCATGACGCCCATACTAGCTATACTTTTACGAAATCATGACGTCTAAACAGGAAAAACTATGGTACGTGCTGCCTGTCACTGTAAAAAGTATTCAATATGATGGTGCTTCGAGTCCTGACGTTCGCGGCGGTCCGGATCCGTTGCAGCAGGTCCTCCAGCGCACGTGCGGACTCGACGCGCACCAGCAGGACGTAGCTCTCCTCGCCGGCGACCGAGTGACACGATTCGATCTCCGGGATGTGCTCCAGCCGCGCCGGCGCATCATCGGGTTGAGACGGATCGAGAGGGGTGATCGCCACGAACGCGGACAGCAGCTGCCCGACAGCCGCCGGGTCGATCCGCGCGGCATACCCCGCGACGACGCCGCGGGATTCCAGCCGCCGCACCCGCGACTGCACCGCCGATACCGACAGCCCTGCGACCGCGGCCAACTCTGCCAAAGTGGCGCGGCCGTCGGCGACCAGCTGGCGCAGCAGGATCCGGTCGATGTCGTCGAGCGTCTCGGCCATGGCCGGAGATTATCGCAGCGGCGGTTTCGCATGAACCGCGTGACGACGTGGCAGCTGCGGGCCGGCTTCGCCGCGGGGTTGTCGGCGATGTACGCCGGCGAGGTGCCTGCCTACGGCACGCTGGTGCGCGTCACCGAGGAGGTGAACCGCGAATACCTGCGGAGGCGCCCGGACGCCGAACGGCTCGGGTCGCCGCAGCGGGTCACCGCCGAGCGGCACGGCGCCATCCGGGTGGGCGCCCCGGACGAGCTGGCCGCCGTCGCCGACCTGTTCGCCGCGTTCGGCATGGCGCCGGTGGGCTACTACGACCTGCGCGCCGCGGCGTCGCCGGTCCCAGTGGTGTCCACCGCTTTTCGTCCCGTCGACGCCGACGAGCTGGCCCGCAATCCGTTTCGCGTATTCACGTCGATGCTGGCGACCGACGACCCCAGGTTCTTCCATACCGACCTGCGGTCCCGGGTGCAGGCGTTCCTGGCGCAGCGTCGGCTGTTCGACCCCGCGCTGCTGGCCCGGGCGCGCACGATCGCGGCCGACGGCGGCTGCGACGCGGACGAGGCGCCCGCGTTCGTCGCGGCGGCGGTGGCCGCGTTCGCGCTGTCCCGCGACCCGATCGACAAGGCCTGGTACGACGAGCTGTCGCGGGTGTCGGCGGTGGCCGCCGACATCGCCGGCGTCGGATCCACGCACATCAACCACCTGACGCCGCGTGTCCTCGACATCGACGAGCTGTACGCCCGGATGGGCCGGTGCGGCGTCACGATGATCGACGCCATCCAGGGACCGCCGCGCACCGACGGGCCCGTCGTGCTCTTGCGCCAGACCTCTTTCCGTGCCCTGGCCGAACCGTGCCTGTTCCGGGACGCCGAGGGTGCCGTCGGCCCCGGCAGCCTGCGGGTGCGCTTCGGTGAGGTGGAGGCCCGCGGGGTCGCGCTGACGCCCAAGGGCCGCACCCGCTACGACGCGGCGATGGCGGCCGGCGATCCCGCCGCGGTGTGGGGTGAGTATTTCCCGTCGTCCGATGCCGAACTGGCCGCGCAGGGGCTGGCCTACTACCGCGGCGGGGACCCGTCGGCGCCGATCGTCTACGAGGACTTCCTGCCAGCGTCGGCGGCGGGCATCTTCCGGTCCAACCTGGACCGCGACGGCGCGGCGGTGGCCGGCCCCGACGATGGTGGCTACACCGTGGCGTGGCTGGCCGGCGCGATCGGTCGCGACATTCACGACCCGTATGCGCTCTACGAGAAGGAGGCCGCCGCATGAACCGGCAACTACGCGCCCGGGTGCAGGAGGCCTTCGCCGCCATCGGGGTGACCGCCGACCTGGGCGAGCCGGGCGGGGACGGCCTGCCGGCGGGCACGCCGATCACCGGCGAGGTGCTGTTCACCGTCGCGCCGACCACGCCCGAGCGCGCCGAGGCCGTCGTCGCCGATGCCGCCGCGGCGTTCCCGGCGTGGCGGGCCACCCCGGCCCCGGTGCGCGCCCGGCTGGTGGCCCGGCTGGGCCAGCTGCTCACCGCCCACAAGGAGGATCTCGCGGCGCTGGTCACCGGCGAGGTCGGCAAGATCACCTCCGAGGCGCTGGGCGAGGTGCAGGAGATGATCGACGTCTGCGAGTTCGCGGTCGGCCTGTCGCGACAGCTCTACGGCCGGACCATCGCGTCGGAGCGGCCGGGGCATCGGCTGATGGAGACGTGGCATCCGCTCGGCGTCGTCGGCGTGATCACCGCGTTCAACTTCCCGGTCGCGGTGTGGGCGTGGAACGCCGCGGTCGCGCTGGTATGCGGAGACCCGGTGGTGTGGAAGCCCTCGGAGCTGACGCCGCTGACCGCGCTGGCCTGCGACGCCCTGATCGCGCGGGCCGCCGCCGACGTGGGCGCGCCGCCCGCGGTGAGCGGGCTGGTCCTGGGCGGGCGCGAGCTGGGCGAGCTGCTGGTCGACGACCCGCGGATCGCGCTGCTGTCCGCCACCGGTTCGGTGCGGATGGGTCAGCAGGTCGGTCCCCGCGTCGCGGCCCGCTTCGGGCGGGTGCTGCTGGAACTGGGCGGCAACAACGCGGCCATCGTGACCCCGTCCGCCGATCTGGAGCTCGCGGTGCGGGCCATCGTGTTCGCCGCCGCGGGCACCGCCGGTCAGCGCTGCACCACGCTGCGCCGGCTGATCGTGCACCGCTCGGTGGCCGATTCAGTGGTAGCGCGCGTCGTGTCCGCGTTTGCGCAGCTGCCCGTCGGCGACCCGTCGGCGCCGGGCACGCTCGTCGGCCCGCTGATCCACGAGACCGCCTACCGCGACATGGTGGGCGCGCTGGAGCAGGCCCGCGCCGACGGCGGCGAGGTGATGGGCGGCGAGCGGTGCGACGCCGGCGCGCCGGGCGGTTTTTACGTCGCTCCCGCCGTCGTGCGGATGCCGGCGCAGACCGCCATCGTGGCGGCCGAGACCTTCGCCCCGATCCTCTACGTGCTGACCTACGACGACCTGGACGAGGCGATCGCGCTGAACAACGCCGTACCCCAGGGCCTGTCGTCGGCGATCTTTACCACCGACATCCGTGAGGCGGAGCGTTTCCTGGACGGTTCCGACTGCGGTATCGCGAACGTCAATATCGGCACTTCGGGCGCCGAAATCGGCGGCGCGTTCGGCGGCGAGAAGCAGACCGGCGGCGGCCGGGAGTCGGGTTCGGACTCGTGGAAGGCCTACATGCGGCGTGCCACCAACACCGTCAATTATTCGGGTGAGCTGCCGCTGGCTCAGGGCGTGCGGTTCGGCTGACGAATGACTATGGCGGAATCTATCTGACCCATGAGTAGTATCTCTCACATGGCAACAGCCAGGAGGCGGTTATCCCCCGAGGACCGCCGCGCTGAGTTGCTTGCTCTGGGGGCGGAGGTCTTCGGGAAACGGCCTTATGACGAGGTCCGTATCGACGAGATCGCAGAGCGGGCCGGGGTGTCTCGTGCACTGATGTATCACTACTTCCCGGACAAGCGCGCGTTCTTCGCCGCGGTCGTCAAGGACGAGGCGGACCGGCTGTACGAGGTCACGCAGAATCTGCCGCCCACCGGGCTGACGATGTTCGAGGAAATCCGGATCGGTGTGCTCGGGTACATGGCGTACCACGAGCATAATCCGGAGGCCGCGTGGGCCGCGTACGTCGGCCTGGGCCGCTCCGACCCGGTCCTGTTGGGCATCGACGACGAGGCCAAGAACCGTCAGCTCGAGCACGTCATGGACCGGATCGTCAAGACGATGGCCGCGATCCCCGCCAAGTTGCTGCCCGAAGTCGAGCGCGACCTGCGGATCATCATCAACGGCTGGATCGCCAACACCTTCGAGATCTGCCGTCAGCGGATCATGGACCCGACGGCCAACGCCGAACGCCTCGCCGACTCCTGCGCGCACTCGCTGCTGGACACGATCGCCCGGGTGCCCGAGATTCCGCCCGAGCTGGCCGGTCTGATGGCCACCGCGCGGGAAGTTCCGCAGTAGTTTCAGCCAACCTCGCCGAGTGTCGGGTTGAGGCACGGTTTTCCGCGGCAGGCGTGACAAAACCCGACACTCGCCTCAGTGGGAAGCCTGCGTGACGAACCCGGCTCTGGCTGCCGCGCCGGCGTCGTAGTCGGAAATCCAGTTGTCGGCGAGGATCTCGACGAGCTGTGCGGCCTGCCGTTGCGGGGGCAGATCGGGGGAGCGATAGACGCGCCCCGTTTCGCGGGCGTTGCGCTGGACCCGGCTGGTGCGGTCATACCGCAGTGATTCATACCAGGACAACCGTCGAGGGATGTCGGTGACGGCCGCCCCGGCCAGCACGGTCGCCAACACGACGGCATCTTCAATCGACATGTTGGCGCCCTGGCCGAGGTACGGCGTCATCGGATGCGCGGCGTCGCCGAGAAGTGCGATGCGGTTGGTGGTCCAGCGGTTCAACGGCTTTCGGTCATATATTCCCCAGCGGAACGTCTCGGTCATTGCCCCGATGACTCGCTGCACCGGCTCGTCCCATCCCGCGAACTCGGCGGCCAGCTCCGCCACCTCCCCTGGGGCGGTCCAGGATGCCTCGGCGTCGAGATTGCTTGCGGTGAAGGCCACCACGTTGAGAAGACGCCCCTGCGAGACCGGATAGATCAGGAAGATGCGCCCGGGACCCGTCCACATCTGGGCGGAATTCAGATCGACGACGCCGTCGAGACGTTCGACGGGAATCAGGCCGCGGTAGGCCATCATGCCTTCGCTGGACAGCTCGACGGGATCGGCCACCACGCGCAGCACCGCCGAGTGGATGCCGTCGGCGCCCACGGCGACGTCCGCGCGATCTTCGGACCCGTCGGCGAAATGGATGCGGACCTCGTCGGGCGTCTCGACGATGTGCTGGCAGCGATGCCCCAGCTGGACGGTTCCCTCGGGTAGCGCGCCAAGTAATGCCTGTTGCAGTTCGCCACGGTGCAGGGGCAGGAAAGTCGACGGGCGATCGGGGCTCACCGCCGGCCATGTCGCTGGTAGCGGAATGTCCTCTCCCCGCCAGGTGCGCGAGCGCATGCGCTCGACCGGGGTGCCGAGGGCGCGTACGCGATCGCCGAGCCCCACTTCGTCGAGGGCACGCAGACCGTTACCGGCGACGATGACACCCGCGCCCACCTCGCGCAGCTCGCGCGCCTTTTCATAGACGACGACGTCGATACCGTTCGCGCGCAACGCCGCTGCTGCGGTGAGTCCACCTAGTCCGGCGCCGATGATCGCTGCCCGCATGTGTTCGTCCTCTCGTCATTGGTTGCCATGTTGTTAGTAAGCTAATGATTAGTATGCTAACCTTTACACTATGGGAGTGCAAGGGCAGTCGAGCGAGACCAGTGCGCGTGAGATCGAAGAGCTTGCGGCGGCCACCGACGCGCTCTACTTCGCGATGCGTCGGGGCAGGACGTCGTCCGCAGGCACGCAGGCGGGCATGACCCGCTCTCAGCTGGAGTTGCTGGCGCCGCTGATCGACGGGGAGGCGATGCCGGTGAGCAGGCTCGCGGGCACGGCGGGAGTGGCGGTGCCGACGGCCACTCGCGCGCTCAAGCAGCTAGAGGAACGGGGAGTGGTTGAACGCGCCCGTTCGTCGGCCGATGACCGCCTGGTGCTGGTGGGCCTGACGCCAGCCGGACGTACGCGGGTCATCAAAGCGCAATTGGCCTTTCGGGCGCGGCAGCATGAGGCCTTGATGGAGCTGTCCGGTGCTGATCGTCGTGCCATCACCGCCAGCCTGACCCGGCTCACGGCACTCATCAACGACGCCCATGGCCGCCAACCCTGACGCGGCTCGCCGCGGGTGAGCATGAGGCGTTCGCATGCGCACGTTGCCGGATGCTCAGAGTGCGAGGCGTTGACTCGGCAGGCCGGTCAGATCGCTGATGAGCTCAAAATCGTTATCGACATGCAGCACGGTCAGCCCGACGAGTTCGGCGGTGGCGGCAATGAGCAAATCGGGGATGGAAGGCCCGCGGTGCTTGCCGACGTCGGCGAGCATGAGTTGCACTTCCAGGGCGCGGTCTTCGATTGCGGGAGTCAGATACTCGACAGGCATTGCGGCCAATGGGGGTTCACGGAAGTCACGCCGGGCCGAGGAGCCGGTGCGCGCGGAGTAGCCGATCTCCAGTCGGGTGAGGTTGGTGATGTGGACCAGCCCGCGTTCAATCCTGTTGTTCCATTGGTCGATCTCGGGACTGCTGGCCATCCGCACGAGCGCAGACTTGTCGATCAGCCACGCTTGCGTGCTCATTCCCAGGCCCGGTCAACGACCGCGGGATCCGTGAGATCGCGATAGGTGTCTGCGAATTGTCGCCAGTCATCGGCGGTGACGCTGGTCGGTGCCGTGCGCGCGTCTTGAGCCAGTCGGCGGCGAATGTATTCGGTGCGGGACAACCCAAGCCGCGCGGCGCGCCGATCTAAGGCGGCCAGCACATCGTCGGGAATATCGCGAATCAGGACGTCACTCATTGCTCCTCCGCGGGTGATATCTAATGATATCACCCGGAGTGGGCCCCGTTCGACCGATTCAGCGCCCGAGTGGCGCAGTAGCTATTTGCGGAACGGAGCGGATACTCACCCCTTCGGCACCTTGTAAACCCGGCCACTGACGCCAGCCCAGGCGCCGACGTAGACGTTGTCGGAGGCATCCACAGCCACGCCGTCGTAGTTAATGCTAGAGGACAGCAGGACGCTCGGTTTCGTTGCGCCGGCCGGCAGTTTTCGCACCACACCGCTGGTGTTGGTGACGTAGACGGTGCCCGCGGTGTCCACCGCCAACTTAGGGAGACCATGAAGGTCGGCGAACGGCAGCACAATCGGGGCGGTTGCGCCAACGCCCAGCTTGAGCACCTGACCGTCATTTCTCGGTGGGGAACTGATCCAGTCGCCGACGTAGACGTTGCCGGCAACGTCTACCGCCACCACCGTTGGATCTCGAAGGTCGCCGAACGGCAGCACACTCGCCGCGGTCGCGCCGGGCGCCAGTTTGAGCACTCGCTGGCGACCCGCATCCGTGACGTAGACGTTGGCCGCGGCGTCTACAGCCACCGCGACGGGTTGGTTGGGGACGCCGAACGCGAGCACACTCGGAGTGGTCGCGCCAGGCGCCAGTTTCAGCACACGTCCACTGGGACGGTCGGTCACGTACAAGGAGCCCACGCTGTCCACCGCCACATCGGAGGGGCCAGCGGCGTCAGTGAACGGCAATACTGTGGCGGCGTTAGCGCCGGCGGCAAGTTTGAGCACTCGGTGGTTGTCCCAATCGGCGACGTAGACGTTGCCGGCTTTATCAACCGCAATCCCGAGGTTGATCCCGAGGCCCGCGAAGGGCAGTTCAATGGGAGCGCCGTCCGACGCCGCCTTTGGGGTGGGCGATGAATGT
This sequence comes from Mycobacterium sp. NGS68, assembly GCF_059812195.1. NCBI lineage: Bacteria > Bacillati > Actinomycetota > Actinomycetes > Mycobacteriales > Mycobacteriaceae > Mycobacterium > Mycobacterium sp. NGS68. Next base: position 37,037 of record NZ_JCALCE010000043.1, read on the forward strand.
GACGGCTGGTTTTTGGCCAGGGCCGGGATACCGACGGCGGCTGCGATCGCGGCGACCGCGCCACCACCGATCAGCGTGAGAGTGGTGCGCCGACTCATCCCGCCCGTCTTTGCCGGGATGGCCGGCGCGGGCGGCTCGGCTTTGACCGTCGGCGACTGCGCGGTGACGTGCTGGGGGGCTGGCTGAGTTTCGCGCACGCGGGTCGGATTCACCACGGGCCGCGCGATGGGGACGGTGATCGCGTCTCGCGCGGCGTTCGCCAGTTCGACCGTCGTCGCGTACCGCTCATCTGGGTCTTTGGCCATGCCGGTGGCGATGACGTCGTCAACCTGCGGCGGAACCTCGGGTTGATCGAACGAGGGCCGCGGCGGCGGGGCGCTCAGATGCGCGGCGACCAGACGGGCCATGGTGTCCCCGTCGAACGGCGGATGGCCGGTCAGGCATTCATAGAGCACGCAGGCCAGCGAGTAGATGTCGGCGCGGGCATCCTCGGCCCTGCTGTCCAGGCGCTCCGGAGCGATGTACTGGAACGTCCCAATCATGAACCCCGACTTGGTCATCCGCGTCTCCTCCAGCACGCGGGCGATCCCGAAGTCGATCAGGTAGGCGAAGTCGTTGCGGTCCAGCAGAATATTGGAAGGCTTGATGTCGCGGTGCAGCAGACCCACCTCGTGCGCGGCATGCAGCGCCTCGGCGACCTGGCCGATGATGTGCACCGCGCGGGCGGGTTCCAGCGGGCCGTCGGCGAGCACGGTTTGCAGGTCGCGGCCCTCGACCAGACGCATGTCGACATATAGGCGCCCGTCGATCTCGCCGTAGTGATGGATCGGGATGACGTGCGGGCTGTTCAACCGCGCCGCAGCGTGGGCTTCGCGGCGGAATCGGCGCTGAAAGTCTTCGTCCTCCGACAAACCCGCGGGCAGCAGCTTGAGTGCCACGATGCGGTCGGTGTCGGTGTCATGCGCACGCCACACCTCGCCCATCCCGCCGCGGCCCAACACCTCGATCAGCCGGTAGCGCCCGAACGGTGTCCCGTCCACCTCAGCCGACATTGCGGTCCCCTGATCTGCTACGCCGTCACAGATATGAAGATGTCCATAAGTATTACCAATCCGATTCAAAGATTTCCGGGTTTAACGACAGTGCGGCCCCCTCGGCGTGGGCGCCGTGAAGGGTTTCAGCTGCGCGTTGCCACCGGTCATCACCTCGGGCGAGGCCAAGCCTGCGTCTGTCCGCTTGCAGGATTCTTGGAACTAGCGACATTCCCGATATCCCACGGGCCTACCCCCGAAGTCCATCCAACGCAAAGCTCAATAATGGCCGAATGGTCAGAGTACGAGCCGTTGATTCGGCAGGCCGGTCAGCTCGCCGATGAGCTCAAAATCCTTTTCGACATGCAGCACGGTGAGCCCGACGAGTTCGGCGGTGGCGGAATGAGCAAATCGGGGATGGAAGGCCCGCGGTGCTTGCCGACGTCGGCGAGCATGACCTCGCTGTCGAGCCGAGCGTCCCTGAGTTCTTGTCGGTACCCATTGGCACTATGAACAGGTGGCCCCGTTAGACCGATTCAGCGCGATCACCCGCGACTGGTTCACCAGCACCTTCGCGGCGCCGACGGACGCGCAGGCCAGCGCGTGGGACGCCATCGCGGACGGCAAAAACACCCTGGTGATCGCGCCGACGGGCTCGGGCAAGACGCTGGCGGCGTTCCTGTGGGCGCTGGACGGCCTGGCCCGTGACGCCGAACGCAAGCCCGGCACCCGCGTGCTGTACGTGTCGCCACTCAAGGCGCTGGCCGTCGACGTGGAGCGCAACCTGCGCACGCCGCTGGCCGGCCTCACCCGGCTGGCCGAACGCCGCGGCGAGCCGCCACCGCAGATCAGCGTCGGAGTCCGTTCCGGTGACACCCCGCCCGGGCGCCGCCGGGAGCTCATCAACCACCCACCCGACGTGCTGATCACCACGCCGGAGTCGCTGTTTCTGATGCTGACCTCGGCGGCGCGCGAGACCCTGACCGACGTGCAGACCGTCATCGTCGACGAGATCCACGCGATCGCCGCCGGCAAGCGCGGCGCACACCTGGCGCTGTCGCTGGAGCGACTGGACGACCTGGCCGGGGGCCGCAAAGCGCAGCGCATCGGCCTGTCGGCGACGGTGCGTCCGCCCGAGGAGGTGGCGCGGTTCCTGTCCGGCAGCGCGCCGACGACCATCGTCGCTCCCCCGTCGGCCAAGACCGTCGAGCTGTCCGTGCAGGTGCCGGTGCCGGACATGGCCAACCTGGCGAACAACACCATCTGGCCGGACGTCGAGGCGCGCCTGGTCGACCTGATCGAGGCGCACAACTCGACGATCGTGTTCGCGAACTCGCGGCGCCTGGCCGAGCGGCTCACCGCCCGGCTGAACGAGATCCACGCGGAGCGGTCCGGGGCCACCCTGGACGGCGACGGCAACCCGGGGGTGGCCGGCGGGGCGCCGGCGTACGTCATGGCCAGCGGCCAGACGTTCGGCGCGCCGACGATCCTGGCCCGCGCCCACCACGGCTCGGTCAGCAAGGAACAGCGCGCGATCGTCGAGGAGGACCTCAAACGCGGGCAGCTGAAGGCCGTCGTGGCGACGTCGAGCCTGGAGCTGGGCATCGACATGGGCGCCGTCGACCTGGTGATCCAGGTGGAGGCCCCGCCGTCGGTGGCCAGCGGGCTGCAGCGCATCGGGCGGGCCGGGCACCAGGTCGGCGAGACGTCGCGCGGCGTGCTGTTCCCCAAGCACCGCACCGACCTGATCGGCTGCGCGGTCACCGTGCAGCGCATGCTCACCGGCCAGATCGAGACCATGCGGGTGCCCGCCAACCCGATCGACATCCTCGCCCAGCACACCGTGGCCGCGGCCGCGCTGGAGCCCCTCGACGCCGACCGCTGGTTCGACACGGTGCGCCGCAGCGCCCCGTTTGCGACCCTGCCGCGCAGCGTGTTCGAGGCCACCCTGGACCTGCTGAGCGGCAAGTACCCGTCCACCGACTTCGCCGAGCTGCGCCCGCGGCTGGTCTACGACCGCGACAACGGCACCCTGACCGCGCGGCCCGGCGCGCAGCGCCTCGCCGTCACCTCCGGCGGCGCCATCCCCGACCGCGGGCTGTTCACCGTCTACCTGGCCAGCGAAGCCGAGAAGCCGTCGCGGGTGGGCGAGCTCGACGAGGAGATGGTCTACGAGTCGCGGCCCGGCGACGTGATCTCGCTGGGCGCCACCAGCTGGCGGATCACCGAGATCACCCACGACCGGGTGCTGGTGATCCCCGCGCCCGGCCAGCCGGCCCGGCTGCCGTTCTGGCGCGGCGACGAGGTCGGCCGCCCGGCGGAGCTTGGCGCCGCGCTCGGCGCGTTCACCGGCGAGCTGGCCGCGCTGGACCGCGAGGCGTTCGGTGTGCGCTGCGCGGGCCTGGGTTTCGACGACTACGCCACCGACAACCTGTGGGTGCTGCTGGACGACCAGCGGAACGCTGCCGGGGCGATACCCACCGACACCACGCTGATGGTTGAGCGGTTCCGCGACGAGCTGGGCGACTGGCGGGTGGTCCTGCACTCGCCGTACGGGCTGCGGGTGCACGGGCCGCTCGCGCTGGCGGTCAGCCGGCGGCTGCGGGAACGCTACGACCTCGACGAAAAGCCGACGGCCTCCGACGACGGCATCGTGGTGCGGCTGCCCGATTCGGGCGAGAACCCGCCCGGAGCCGAGCTGTTCGTGTTCGACGCCGACGAGATCGACCCGATCGTCACCGCCGAGGTGGGCGGTTCGGCGCTGTTCGCATCGCGGTTCCGGGAGTGCGCGGCGCGCGCCCTGCTGCTGCCCCGTAGGCATCCCGGCCGCCGCTCGCCGCTGTGGCAGCAACGCCAGCGGGCCGCGCAGCTGCTGGAGGTGGCCCGCAAGTATCCCGACTTCCCGATCGTGCTGGAGACCGTCCGCGAATGCCTGCAGGACGTGTACGACGTCCCGACGCTGGTCGGGCTGATGACGGGCATCGCGCAACGCAGGGTGCGGGTGCTCGAGGTGGAGACCGCGAAGCCGTCGCCCTTCGCGGCGTCGCTGCTGTTCGGCTACGTCGGCGCCTTCATGTACGAGGGCGACAGCCCGCTGGCGGAACGCCGCGCCGCTGCGCTGTCGCTGGACAGCACCCTGCTGGCCGAACTGCTGGGCCGCGTCGAACTGCGCGAGCTGCTCGACCCCGACGTCA
>NZ_JCALCE010000044.1:0-39410 GCF_059812195.1 Mycobacterium sp. NGS68
CAAGCCTGGGCACACCGCCAAACCGCCGCAGCTTGACTAATTACGCCCCTGGGATGTCTTTTGCGGCCGCTCGCGCCGGTCACGCGGCCCCCAAGATAGGGAATTTGCCGTATGTTCGCGGCCCCGGGGCAGTCCGAAAATGAGGATCGGGTGCGGCCGTCGGGGGCCGCCGAGGATGCGAGGGCTGGCAAATGTCGTCCGTATTTGTGATGCCGCATGAATTGACAACGGCGCAAACGGATTTGGCCAACATTGGTACGCGCCTGGGCGAGGCCAATGCCGCGGCGGCCACCAGCACGACTGGCCTGGTGGCAGCGGGGGCCGACGAGGTGTCGGCCGCGGTGGCGTCCGTATTCTCCGGCCACGGCCAGGCCTACCAGGCGCTCAGCTCGCAGTGGGCAGCCTTCCACGACCGCTTTGCGCGCGCGTTGGGCGCGGCCGACGGGGCATATGCGCAGGCCGAGGCCGCCAACGCGACTCCGCTGCAGGCCGTGGAGGGTGTGGTCAATGCTCCCGCCCAGGCGTTGGTGGGACGTCCGCTGTTCGGCAACGGCACCAACGGCGCCGCGGGCACGGGAGAGAACGGCGGGCCGGGCGGAATCCTGTTCGGCAACGGCGGCTCCGGTGGCTCCGGCGCGCCGGGGCAGGCCGGCGGCAACGGCGGTGCCGCGGGGCTGTTCGGCACCGGCGGCACAGGCGGTGTCGGGGGTGCCGGCGCGGCCGGCGGCAGCGGTGGCACCGGCGGCCTGCTCTACGGCAACGGCGGGCTCGGCGGCCAGGGTGGCGCCGCGGCGGTGGGGATCAACGGCGGCGCCGCAGGCCAAGGCGGTAGCGGCGGCAACGCAATTCTGTTCGGCACCGGCGGTGGCGGCGGGCAGGGTGGTACCGGTATCACCGGCGCCAGCGGAGTCAACCCCACCGTCAGCAGCGCGACGGCCGGCACCGGATCACTGGGCGCCGAGGCGAGTACGTATGCCACCGGCCAAATATTCGGGGGGAATGGCGGGACTGGTGCCGCGGGGGGAGTCGCCGCGACCGGGGGGACCGGGGGAACCGGCGGGTTTGCGCTGGCGGTGGCCACCAACGGCACCGCGACCGGAGGCAATGGCGGGGATGGCGGGGCAGGTGGCGCCGGCGGGGCCGGCGGCCTCGGCGGCGACGCCCAAGTGGTCACCACCGGTTTCGGTATCGCCACCGGCGGCAATGGTGGCAGTGGCGCCATAGCTTTGGCTCCGGGCGGCCTGGGCGGTGCGGGCGGTGCGGGCGGTGCTGCCGCCGTGAGTGCGTACACCTACGGCGGCGCCGGGGGCAGTGCGGGCACCGGCGGGGCCGGCGCGTCAGGGGGCGTCGGCGGGGCCGGGGGCGTGGGCGGAAGTGGTGGGCACGGAGGTCTGCTGGTCGGCGACGGCGGTGCCGGCGGCGCCGGTGGCCTCGGCGGCGGTGGCGGAAGCGGAGCCGGCGGTGGCAACGGCGGAATCGGCGGCGACGGCGGGTTCAGCGAACAGGCCAGCACGCGGTCGAGCGGCGGCAACGGCGGTGGCGGCGGCCTGGGCGGTACCGGTGGAGATGGCGGTCAGGGTGGCGCCGGCGGCAGTGGTGGCGCCGGCGGGGCCGCGGGTCTGGTCGGCAACGGCGGCGAAGGTGGCGCCGCCGGCCACGGCGGCACGGGCGGCGCGGGCGGTGTCGGCGGGACGGGCGGCGGCGGGGGCCAGGGCGGAACGGGGGAGCTGGCCACGAGCATCAATATCGGCGGCAATGGCGGCAACGGCGGCAACGGCGGAGACGGCGGCGCGGGCGGGAATGGCGGCGGCAGCGGCCTCGGCGGCGCCGGCGGCGCCGGCGGCGCGTTGATCGGCGATCAGGGCGTCAGCGCCGGCTCAGGACAGGGGGGCAGCGGTGGCAGCGGCGGGTCGGGTGGCGGCTACGGCAGCGGTGGCGGTGGCGGTTCCGGCTCGACGGCCAATGGCAACAGCGGCTCCCACGGCAACGCCGGCAATACGGGCAGCACCGGCCAGGACGGCTGATTGCCGGACAGCGCCGAACCGGCTAGACCCGCGCCCGCGCGTGCGCGGCGGCCTGCGTTCGGTTGTGCACGCCGAGCTTCGCGAGGATGGAACTGACGTGGCAGCCAGCGGTCTTGGGGCTGATACACAGCGAGGTGGCGATCTGAATGTTGCTCTGCCCCTGGGCGAGCAAGTTCAGCACTTCGCGTTCCCGCTTCGACAACCCGTCGGGGTCCGACAAGGTGTCGGTCCGGCGGCCGCGGGGCGCAGGGCCGCCCAGCGCCGCAAGGCGCTGCTGAGCCCGCCGGACCGCGGCCCGCGCGCCGAGCCGACGGAAGGTCGCCAACGCCGACTCGACCGCGGTGAGGTCCCCGCCAAGCTGGGCGATCGCCGCTTCGTACGGACAGCCGCGGTTGGCCCACGCCTGCGCTGCGGCATGCCAGTCTCCGGAGATCTCCAACTGGAAAGGCGTGAGCGGGGGGTCGACGGCCACCGACATCGACTGGGGGCCGGGCAACAGCATCCACCGGCGCAGTTGCCACGTCAGCGACGGATCCCGGTCTGCCTCCGCGTCGAGCAGGGCGTCGCGTGCCTCGCTTCGCGCGGTGTCGTCCTCGCCGGCCAGCCAGGCCGATTCGGCGCGGGCGCTGGCAATCGGAAACAGTCGCAGCTGGTCTGGCTCGGAGCTCGCCGCGATGTCCGCGAGGAGCGGGGTGACCGCGGGTTGCCCGCAGCGGGCGCGGATCAGCGCCAGGACCAGCCGCGGCAGGATGCGGTGCAGCGCCGGTAAACCTCGACGGCTGAGCAGGCTTTCGGCGCAACTGCCGGCGCGGGCCCACTCGCCGCGATGTAGGTCCACCAGAGCGCCGACACCGAGGTTGAAGGCCTCGAAGGTGAGCAGATTGCGGTCACGGCAATAGGACAGGGATTCGGCGATGTAGCGGTCGGCGCGTTCCAGGTCGTACTGCCGCGCCGCTGCCCAGCAAATGTCGGCGCCGAGCAGGCCGGCGTGTTCGCCGCGGTGGTCGGTGATCATCGCGTCGCGCCAGGCCGATTCGAGGTCGTCCCAACCGGGTTCCCCGTGCAGCACGCGGGCCAGTGCGGCGTACCCGCGCGCGCGGACGACGACGGCCTCGTCGCCGAGCTGGGTGCCCAACGCGATGGCCTCGGTGGCGTACTCGGTGGCTGCTGGGTCGAAGCGCAGCACGCCGATCTCGGCAAGGTTGACCAGCGACCAGGCCAGCTGCGGGCAGGGACCGGCCTGCTGCACCACCCGTAGCGACTCCCGCCCGGCCTCGGCGGCCTCGGCGACGCGGCCAAGCCCGTACAACTCGTGGGACAGCTGGCGCAGATCCTCGGCCTCGCCCACCCTGTCACCCGCCGCGCGGCGCAGTTTGACCGCCTCCCGCCACGACGACTGTGCCGCGTCACCAAGGCCGCACAAATGGCTGGCGAAGGCGTGTTGTTCCAGCCAGTGCGCCTTCTGTTCGGCGGCCGCGTCGGCGTGGCGCAGCGTCAACTCGTACAGTTCGGCGGCCTGGCTGTGTGCGCCCAGTAACGCGGCCCGCTCGGCGGCGGCGGACCCGTACCGGATGACGGCGTCGTGATTGACGGCCTGATCGGCGTGAAAAGTCAACAGTGCCAGCGTATTTCCCTCGATCGGTGGTTCGGCCAGCGCATCGAGGGCGCGGTTGTGCAAGGCCTTGCGCAGGTAGTCGGGAATTCGCTGCATGGTGGCGCGGCGGGCCAACTCGTGGCGAAACCGAATTGTATCCGCCTCGGCGACAAGCATTCCCGCGTCCAGGCATTCGTCCAGCGCGGCCGCCGCTTCCGGGCACACCTTGTGCACCAGCGTCACGTCGGCGCGCGGCCCGCACACCGCCACCGCTTGCGCGGTCCGGCGCGCCTCCGTCGAAAGGCGGCCCAGCCGTCCCCATACCGCCTCGAAGACGCTGCGCGGCAACAGATCATGGTCCAGCGCCTCGCCACCGTCGGCCAGCACCTCGGTGAGGTAGAACGGATTTCCGCCGGTGAGTTGGTGCAGGTAATCGACGTCTAGGCCGCTGCGTGCGGCCAGCACGCCGACAGCTTCGCGGGTCAGCGGCTCCAGCTTGATGCGGCTGATCGCCGCGCAGGTCGCCATGTCTCCCAAGGCGAGCGAGAGCGGGTGTCGGTGATCCAACTCGTCGTCGCGGTGAGACACCACGAGCAGCAGCGGTAACGACTGGGCGCGCCGGGCGAGGAAGCGCATCAGATCCAAGGTGGCCCCGTCGGCCCAGTGGGCGTCTTCGATCACCCACACCCAACGGCGCCCGTCCCGCAGGGCGGCAAGAAGTCGCCGATAGAGGGCGCCGGAGTCGCCGGATTCGATCGCCGCAACCAGGGGCGCGGCGGCGGCGCCGAACCCGACGACCGCGTCGAGCAGTGGACCCAGCGGACGCGGCGAGGCCAGCGGGTCACACCAGCCCAGCAACACCCGCATCGAGTCGTCCAGCGTCCGGATGAACCGGTTGATCACCGCTGTCTTGCCGACACCGGCCTCGCCGCGCAGTAACACCACTCGGCCGGACCCGCCCCGCGCGGATCGCGCCAACTCGTTAAGCTCGTCCAGCGCCGCGCGGCGCTCCAGCAGACAGTCCACCAGCCTTTCGCTCCCGTCCCGCCCCGCGCCCGCCGGACGGCGCGCACCGGCAGTGTGCGCTCTCGGGGCCGTCGTTCCCAGAGGTTCTGCCTGTTGAGGCCCTGTGAATCGCGGGTGCGGCTCTAGAGTGGCTCCCTGTGGCAGGCGATCATCAGCGACACCCTGGCGGCGGCTTCAACCCGCCCGAACCGACGACCAAGGGCGGCCCCGATTACGGGCGGTTCGTCGACGCGGTGCGCCGGCTGCAGGACCATGCCCGCGCCGTCGACGCGCCCGACGAGGTGATCACCCAGGCCGCCGACGCCCTGGAAAAACTGTCCGCGCTGCTGGCGCCCTACGACGCCGACGAATGGCACGCGCCGTCGGGCCGCCGGATGGACCTGCCGGTGCGCGGCAACGTGCTGACCATTCCGATGGACGCCCACCGGACCGACGACGGCCGCGTCGCCGGCTGGGCCCGGTTCGCCCGCTTCCACCTGGGCCGCAACGGCGCCGTGCACGGCGGTTCGCTCGGCATGCTGTTCGACACGGTCCTGGGGCTGACGGCCGTCTTGCTCACCGGCAGCCGCCGCCAGCGCACCGCCTACCTCAAGATCAACTACCGCAACATCGTGCCGATCGAAAAAGAGTTGCAGTTCGACGCCGGAGTGGACAGTGTGGACGGGCGCAAGATCTTCGTGTCCGGGCGGCTGAGCGACGGCGACACCCTGCTGACCGAGGCCGACGCGTTGTTCGTGCGGCTCAAGCCGGGACAGCCCTGAGGCGACCTCCCGATTAGCATGGTCGGCGATCGCTTCCAACCCACTTGAGCATTGGAGACCACCCGATGAGCGCCCCCGCCCCGATTCGGGTTCCCGCCGGGACTACCGCGGCCGCCGCGGTCGGCGAGGCGGGGTTGCCCAGGCGTGGCGCGCCCGACGCCGTCGTCGTGGTGCGAGACGCCGACGGCAAGTTGCGTGACCTGAGCTGGGTACCCGACACCGACGTCGAGGTGATCCCGGTGGCCGCCGACACCGACGAGGGCCGCAGCGTGATCCGGCATTCGGCGGCGCACGTGCTGGCGCAGGCCGTGCAGGACCTCTTCCCGCACGCCAAGCTCGGCATCGGGCCGCCGATCACCGACGGCTTCTACTACGACTTCGATGTGGCCGAGCCGTTCACGCCCGAGGACCTGGACAAGCTGGAAAAGCGGATGCGCCAGATCGTTAAGGACGGGCAACTGTTCGACCGCCGCGTCTACGCCTCAAAGGACCAGGCGCGCGCGGAGCTGGCCGGCGAGCCCTACAAGCTCGAACTCGTCGACGACAAGAGCGGCGACCCCGACGTGATGGAGGTCGGTGGCGACGAGCTGACGGCCTACGACAACCTCAATCCCCGCACCCGCGAACGGGTCTGGGGTGACCTGTGCCGCGGCCCGCACATCCCCACCACCAAACACATCCCGGCGTTCAAGCTGACCCGAAGCTCCGCCGCGTACTGGCGGGGGGATCAGAAAAACGCCAGCCTGCAACGCATCTACGGCACCGCCTGGGAGTCGCAGGAGGCGCTGGACCGCCACCTCGAGCTGATCGCCGAGGCGCAGCGCCGCGATCACCGCAAGCTGGGCGTGGAGCTGGACCTGTTCAGCTTTCCCGACGAGATCGGTTCGGGCCTGGCGGTATTCCACCCCAAGGGCGGCATCATCCGTCGGGAGATGGAGGAGTACTCGCGCCGTAAGCACGAGCAGGCGGGCTACGAGTTCGTCAACACCCCGCACATCACCAAGGAGCAGCTCTACATCACGTCGGGCCACCTGGAGTGGTACGCCGACGGCATGTATCCGCCCATGCACATGGACGCGGAGTTCAACGAGGACGGCACGGTGCGCAAGCCCGGGCAGGACTACTACCTCAAGCCGATGAACTGCCCGATGCACCATCTGATCTACCGGGCCCGGGGTCGCTCCTACCGCGAACTCCCGTTGCGGCTCTTCGAGTTCGGCAGCGTCTACCGCTACGAGAAGTCGGGGGTCATCCACGGCCTGACCCGCGTGCGCGGCATGACGCAGGACGACGCGCACATCTACTGCACGCGCGAGCAGATGCGCGAAGAGCTGGCCTCGCTGCTGCGGTTCGTGCTGGACCTGCTGGCCGATTACGGCCTGGACGACTTCTACCTGGAGCTCTCGACCAAGGACCCGGACAAGTATGTGGGCTCCGACGAGGTCTGGGACGAGGCCACCGCGGTCCTGCGGGAGGTCGGCGAGGCGTCGGGCCTTCAGCTGGTGCCCGACCCGGGCGGCGCGGCGTTCTACGGTCCCAAGATTTCGGTGCAGGTCAAGGACGCGCTGGGCCGCAACTGGCAGATGTCGACCATTCAGCTGGACTTCAACATGCCCGACCGGTTCGACCTGGAGTACACCGCCAGCGACGGCACGCGGCAGCGGCCGGTGCTGATTCACCGCGCGCTGTTCGGGTCCATCGAGCGGTTCTTCGGCGTGCTCACCGAGCACTATGCGGGCGCGTTCCCGGCCTGGCTGGCGCCGGTGCAGGTGGTCGGCATCCCGGTCGCCGACGAGCACGCCGCCTACCTGCAAGACGTTGCCGCGCAGCTGAAGTCGCATGCGGTGCGCGTCGAGGTGGACACCAGCGACGACCGGATGGCCAAGAAGATCGTGCACCACACCAACCAGAAGGTGCCGTTCATGCTGCTGGCCGGGGACCGCGACGTGGCCGCCGGCGCGGTGAGCTTCCGCTTCGGTGACCGCACCCAGATCAACGGCGTGCCCCGCGACGCCGCCGTCGCGGCCATCGTGAACTGGATCGCCGAGCGCCGCAACGTCACTCCGACCGCCGAGCTGGTGAAGGTTAGCCCGCCGTGAGCGAACCGGACGACACCATCTCCGACACCGGCGTCGGCCAGCGTGACCAGCTGCAGCGGCTGTGGACGCCGTACCGGATGACCTACCTCGCCGAAGCGCCGATGAAGCACGACCCCAACTCGTCGGCGGGCTCGTCGCAGCCGTTCACTGACATCCCGCAGATGTCCGACGAGGCGGGCCTGGTGGTGGCCCGCGGCGAACTCGTCTACGCCGTGCTCAACCTGTACCCCTACAACCCCGGCCATCTGATGGTGGTGCCCTACCGCCGGGTGTCTGAGCTCGAGGACCTCACCGAGCCGGAGAGCGCGGAGCTGATGGCGTTCATCCAGAAGGCCATTCGCGTCATCAAGAACGTGTCCCGGCCGCACGGCTTCAACGTGGGGCTGAACCTGGGGGCGTCGGCGGGCGGGTCGCTGGCCGAGCACCTGCACGTGCACGTGGTGCCGCGCTGGGGCGGCGACGCGAACTTCATCACGATCATCGGCGGCTCCAAGGTGATCCCGCAGTTGCTGCGCGACACCCGGCGGCTGCTCGCCACGGAATGGGCCCGGCAGCAATGAGGCGCCCGTGAGCAAGCTCCCGTTCCTGACGCGGGCGGCGTTCGTCCGGGTCACCAGGCCGGCCGCGCGGGTGGCGCTGCGCATGGGCCTCACGCCGGACGCCGTCACCGTCATCGGCACCACCGCGACGGTCGCGGCCGCGGCGACGCTGTTCCCGATGGGCAAGCTGTTCATCGGCGGCTGCGTGGTCTGGTTCTTCGTGGTGTTCGACATGCTCGACGGGGCGATGGCGCGCGAACGCGGCGGCGGCACCCGGTTCGGCGCGGTGCTGGACGCCACCTGCGACCGGATCAGCGACGGCGCGGTGTTCTGCGGGCTGCTGTGGTGGATCGCGTTCCACATGCACGACCGCCCGCTGGTCGTGGCCACGCTGATCTGCCTGGTCACCTCGCAGGTCATCTCCTACATCAAGGCCCGGGCCGAGGCCAGCGGCCTGCGCGGCGACGGCGGCTTCATCGAGCGCCCGGAGCGGCTGATCATCGTGCTGGTCGGCGCGGGTGTGTCGGACTTCCCGTTCATCGCCTGGCCGCCGGCGCTGCCCGTGGGCATGTGGGTGCTGGCGGTGGCCAGCGTCATCACCGTCGGGCAGCGGGTGTACGCGGTGCGGACCTCGCCCGGGGCCGTCGACCGCATCCCGCTGGACGAAAAGAGCGAGCCGTGATCCCGCCGTCGGTCAACTTGCGGCTGCCCGGACGGCCGCGCGCCCTGGTGACCGGGGCCGCCACCGACTACGCGTACGCCGCGGGCTGGATGGCCGTGCGCGCCATGCCGGAGTTCGTTGCCCGCAACGCCTTCGACGCCGGGGCCCGCTACGCCGCCCGCCGCGGCGGGCCCGAGCAGCTGCGCAAGAACCTGGCCCGTGTCCTCGGTGTGCGGCCGCGCGATGTCCCCGCGTCGCTGATGCGCGCGTCGCTGGCCTCCTACGCCCGGTACTGGCGGGAGGCGTTCCGGCTGCCGACGATGGACCACAGCAAGCTCGCCGTCGTGCTCGACCGGGCGTTCCGCGGCGTCGAGAATCTGGACGCCGCGATCGCCGCCGGCCGGGGCGTGGTGATGGCGCTGCCGCACAGCGGCAACTGGGACATGGCGGGGGTGTGGCTGGTGCAGACCCGCGGCACTTTCACCACCGTGGCGGAGCGGCTCAAGCCCGAGTCCCTGTACAAGCGGTTCATCGACTACCGCGAGAGCCTCGGCTTCGAGGTGTTGCCGCTGTCCGGCGGGCGGCAGGGCCCGTTCGAGGTGCTCTGCGAGCGGCTGGCCGACAACGGCGTGGTGTGCCTGATGGCGGAGCGCGACCTCACCCGCACCGGCGTCCAGGTCGACTTCTTCGGCGAGGCGACCCGAATGCCGGCGGGGCCGGCCAAGCTTGCGGTCCAGACCGGGGCGGCGTTGCTGCCCGTGCACTGCTGGTTCACCGACCGCGGCGGCTGGGGCTTCTCGGTGCACGAACCGTTGGACTGCACCAGCGGCGACGTCGGCGTCATCACCCAGGCGCTGGCCGACCAGTTCGCCACCAACATCGCCGCCCATCCCGCCGATTGGCACATGATGCAGCCGCAGTGGCTGGCCGATCTGTCCGATGCCAGACAGGCCTGGCTGAAGGAAACCTGATGCGGATCGGGATGGTCTGTCCGTACTCGTTCGACGTGCCGGGCGGGGTGCAGTCACATGTTCTGCAGCTGGCCGAGGTGGTGCGGGCCCGCGGGCACGAGGTCAGCGTGCTGGCGCCGTCGTCGCCGGACGTGGCGCTGCCGGAGTACGTCGTCTCCGCCGGCCGGGCCATCCCGATTCCCTACAACGGGTCGGTGGCGCGGCTGCAATTCAGCCCGGCCGTGCACGGCCGGGTGCGGCGCTGGCTGGCCGACGGCGACTTTGACGTCCTGCACCTGCACGAACCCAACGCGCCCAGCCTGTCGATGTGGGCGCTGCGGATCGCCGAGGGCCCGATCGTCGCGACGTTCCACACGTCGACCACCAAATCGCTGACGCTGACGGTCTTCGGGGGGCTGCTGCGGCCCATGCAGGAGAAGATCGTGGGGCGGATCGCGGTGTCCGACCTGGCGCGGCGCTGGCAGATGGAGGCGCTGGGGTCCGACGCGGTGGAGATCCCCAACGGCGTGGACGTCGCGGCGCTGGCCTCGGCGCCGCTGCTGGACGGCTATCCGCGGCCGGGCAAGACGGTGCTGTTCCTGGGCCGCTACGACGAGCCCCGCAAGGGCATGGCGGTCCTGCTGGACGCGCTGCCCAAGCTGGTGCGGCGGTTCGCCGACCTGCAGCTGCTGGTCGTCGGTCGCGGCGACGAGGACCAATTGCGAAACCAGGCCGGCGATTTGGCCGAACACATGCGGTTTCTGGGCCAGGTCGACGACGCCGGAAAGGCCTCGGCGATGCGCAGCGCCGACGTCTACTGCGCGCCCAACCTCGGTGGCGAGAGTTTCGGCATCGTCCTGGTGGAGGCGATGGCCGCGGGCACCGCGGTGGTGGCCAGCGACCTCGACGCGTTCCGGCGGGTGCTGGTCGACGGCGAGGTCGGGCGGCTGGTCGCCGTCGGGGACGGCGATGCGCTGGCCGACGGGCTGATCGCGGTGCTGGAAGACGGGGAGCTGCGGGAACGCTACGTGGCCGCCGGGACGGAGGCCGTCGCCCGCTACGACTGGTCGGTGGTGGCCAGCCAGATCATGCGGGTATACGAGACGGTCGCCGGGTCCGGGGTGAAGGTCCAGGTGGCGAGCTGATGTCGGCGCTGACGGTCGCGCTCATCGTGCTGGCGGCGGCGCTGTTCGTGATGCTGGTGGTGTTCGGCGCCTGGGGATATCAGCGCGCCAACCGGCTGGACCGGCTCAACGTCCGCTACGACCTGTCCTGGCAGGCGCTCGACGGTGCGCTGGCGCGACGAGCTGTCGTGGCGCGTGCGGTGGCGATCGACGCCTACGGGGGCGCGCCGGAGGGCAGGCGGCTGGCGGCCCTGGCCGATGCGGCCGAGCGCGCGCCGCGGCAGCAGCGCGAAGCGTGCGAGAACGAGCTGTCGGCAGCCCTGGCGATGGTCGATCCGACGGCGCTGCCGACGGGCCTGGTCGCCGAGCTGGCCGACGCCGAGGCCCGGGTGCTGCTGGCCCGCCGATTTCACAACGACGCGGTCCGCGACACCCTGGTGCTGGCCGAGCGGCGCATGGTGCGGCTGTTCCGGCTGGGTGGCAGGGCGCCGCTGCCAAGCTATTTCGAGATCGTCGAACGGTCGCACGGGTTGGCGCACGGCGTGCACGGGGTGCTCAACCACCGCACGTCGGCGCGGGTGGTGTTGCTCGACGAGTCCGGCGCGGTGCTGCTGCTATGCGGTTCGGATCCCGCCGGCGTGGAGGAGGTGGCGCGGTGGTGGTTCACCGTCGGGGGCGAGGTGCAGCAGGACGAGCGGCTGGCCGAGGCCGCCGCGCGTGAGTTGGCCGAGGAAACCGGCTTGCGGGTCGCGCCGGCCGAGATGATCGGACCCGTCTGGCGCCGCGACGAGGTGTTCGAGTTCAACGACAGACTGATCGACAGCGAAGAGTTCTTCTTCGTCCACCGAACCCGTCGCCTCGAGCCGTCCAGCGCGGGCCGGACCGAACTGGAACGGCGCTACATCCACGGCCACCGGTGGTGCACCGCCGAGGACATCGCCGAGCTGGTGGCCGCCGGCGAGACCGTGTACCCCCTGCAACTCGCCGAACGCCTCGGTGCCGCCGCCGCGCTGGCCGACAGCCGCATGGCCGGCCGGCCGCGGCAGCTGGAATCCATCCGTTAACCTGCGCGAGCAGACGCAAAAGCTCCCACACGCCCGGCGTGACGGGTGCTTTTGCGTCTGTTCGCGAGCGGGCCGCCAGCAACACATATATGTTTGCTGGGATGGTCGCGAGGCTCCGGGGGCGGGCCGCCGTCGTTCAATGCATTCAGGAGGGGGCAATGGCAGGGACGTACAGGAACCGGAAGAAAGACGGAGTGGGCGGCTGGGTACTTCTCTGCCTGGTCTTGGGGGGTGGCCTGCTGTATTTCGGCCTGCATCCATGGTGGTCGGACGGCGTTCCTCGGTGCGGCGGCCAAGTGATGACATCCGGCAGCAGGTGCAAGACCACGCACAACGGCAGCGTCAGCTACACCAGCTACAACGACGCCAAAGCGTATGCGGCGGAGCACTGGGGCACGCACCACATCATCATGGTGGTGGCCGGCGTCCTATTTCTGTTGGCCATCGTCTTTTTGATTTGGCGAAGCATGAGAGCCCGCCGAATCGGTTGAGTCGGCGTCGAGGTATCGGCTGTAGGCGGCGTCTGTAGGTGCCGCCCGCTGGGCCCCTCACTAGACTGGACCGACACCAGTTGAAGGAGGGATCAGCAGTGGATACCGCCGCAACGAACGGCAGTGGGCAGACGGGAACGGCCCGCGTCAAGCGCGGCATGGCCGAAATGCTCAAGGGTGGCGTCATCATGGACGTCGTCACCCCGGAGCAGGCCCGCATCGCCGAGGGCGCCGGTGCCGTCGCGGTGATGGCGCTGGAACGGGTGCCCGCCGACATCCGTGCGCAGGGCGGGGTGTCGCGGATGAGCGACCCCGACATGATCGAGGGCATCATCGCCGCGGTGACCATCCCGGTGATGGCCAAGGCACGCATCGGGCATTTCGTGGAGGCGCAGATCCTGCAAAGCCTCGGCGTGGACTACGTCGACGAGTCCGAGGTGCTGACCCCCGCCGACTACACCCACCACATCGACAAGTGGAAGTTCACCGTGCCGTTCGTGTGCGGGGCGACCAATCTCGGTGAGGCGCTGCGGCGCATCAACGAGGGGGCGGCGATGATCCGTTCCAAGGGCGAGGCCGGCACCGGCGACGTCTCCAACGCGACCACCCACATGCGGGCGATCGGCGGCGAGATCCGTCGGCTCGCGTCGTTGTCGGACGACGAGTTGTACGTTGCGGCAAAGGAATTGCAGGCGCCCTACGAACTCGTCGTCGAAGTGGCCCGGGCCGGCAAGCTGCCCGTCACGCTGTTCACCGCGGGCGGCATCGCCACCCCCGCCGACGCGGCGATGATGATGCAGCTGGGCGCCGAGGGCGTGTTCGTCGGCTCCGGCATCTTCAAGTCGGGCGATCCCGCGCAGCGTGCGGCCGCGATCGTCAAGGCCACCACGTTCTACGACGACCCGGACATGTTGGCCAAGGTGTCGCGCGGCCTGGGCGAACCCATGGTGGGCATCAACGTCGCGGACATCGCGCAGCCGCACCGCTTGGCCGAACGCGGGTGGTAGGACCGGGCTGGTAAGAACAACCCGTGGCGATCGAAGAGATCCTTGACCTCGAGCAACTAGAGGTCAACATCTACCGCGGCAGCGTCTTCAGCCCGGAGTCGGGGTTCTTTCAGCGCACGTTCGGCGGTCACGTGGCCGGGCAGTCGCTGGTATCGGCGGTGCGGACCGTCGACCCGCGCTACCAGGTGCACTCGCTGCACGGCTACTTCCTGCGGCCCGGGGACGCCAAAGAGAGCACGGTGTTTCTCGTCGAACGCACCCGCGACGGCGGATCGTTCGCCACCAGGCGGGTCAACGCCGTCCAGCACGGGGAGATCATCTTCAGCATGGGGGCGTCGTTCCAGGTCCATCAGGAGGGCATCACCCACCAGGACGCCATGCCGGCTGCGCCGCCCCCCGACGGGCTGCCCGGGCTGCAGTCGGTCCGGGTGTTCGACGACGCCGGGTTCAAGCAGTTCGAGGAGTGGGACGTCTGCATCGTGCCGCGCGACAAGCTGGCGCTGCTACCCGGCAAGGCCTCCCAGCAGCAGGTGTGGTTCCGCCACCGCGACCCGCTGCCGGATGATCCGGTGCTGCACATCTGCGCGCTGGCCTACATGAGCGACCTCACGCTGCTGGGATCGGCGCAGGTCACGCACCTCGACGAGCGGGAGCATCTGCAGGTGTCGTCGCTGGACCACGCGATGTGGTTCATGCGGCCCTTCCGCGCCGACGAGTGGTTGCTCTACGACCAGTCCTCGCCGTCCGCGTGCGGTGGGCGCGCCCTCACTCAGGGCAAGATCTTCACCCGGAGTGGCGACTTAGTGGCCTCAGTCATGCAGGAGGGGCTGACCCGCTTCAAGCGCGGGTATTCGCCGCAGTGAGCGCGCCGCGCGTCGGTGTGTTGGCGTTGCAGGGCGACACCCGCGAGCACCTCGCGGCGCTGCGCGAATGCGGGGCCGAGCCGATGACGGTGCGGCGCCGCAGCGAGCTGGACGCGGTCGATGCGCTGGTGCTGCCCGGCGGCGAGTCCACCACCATCAGCCACCTGCTGCTCGACGTCGACCTGTTGGAACCGCTGCGCGCGCGGCTGGCCGACGGGCTGCCGGCGTACGGTTCGTGCGCGGGCATGATTCTGCTGGCCTCCGAGATCCTGGACGCCGGCGTGGGCGGACGGCGGGCGCTGCCGCTGGGCGCGATCGATATGACGGTGCGGCGCAACGCCTTCGGCCGCCAGGTGGACTCCTTCGAAGGCGATGTCGCATTCGAAGGCCTCGACGACCCGGTGCGCGGGGTGTTCATCCGCGCGCCCTGGGTGGAGCGGGTCGGCGCCGGGGTGGACGTGCTGGCCTGGGCCGCGGACCATGTCGTCGCGGTGCGTCAGGGGCCGGTACTGGCGACGGCGTTTCATCCCGAGATGACCGGCGACCGGCGCATTCACCAGCTGTTCGTCGACATGGTGACCGGGCGTCGTTGAGCCATTGCCGAGGGCGGGCCGCCGTCCGCGTTGAGTCTGCGGCTGCTGCGCATCAGTGCGAGTAGGGGCCGCGGTGAGCGCAGAGTCATTGCGTGTGCCGGGGCGCAAGCAGCTAGTCAGGGTCAGGCCGTCGCCGCTGTCCACGTAGACTCGCTAGGCGAAGTATTCGAGCGAAAGAGGTCAAGAACACCAATGAGCGGCCATTCCAAGTGGGCCACCACCAAGCATCAAAAGGCCGTCAAAGATGCGCGCCGAGGCAAGGAATTCGCCCGGCTGATCAAGAACATCGAGGTCGCGGCCCGGACGGGCGGCGGTGACCCGGCGGGCAACCCGACGCTGTTCGACGCCATCCAGAAAGCCAAGAAGACGTCGGTGCCCAACGACAACATCGAACGGGCCCGCAAGCGGGGTGCCGGCGAGGAGGCCGGCGGCGCGGACTGGCAAACCATCACCTACGAGGGGTACGCGCCCAACGGCGTGGCGGTGCTCATCGAGTGCCTGACCGACAACCGCAACCGCGCTGCCAGCGAGGTCCGCGTCGCGATGACCCGCAACGGCGGCACCATGGCTGACCCGGGGTCGGTGTCCTACCTCTTCTCCCGCAAGGGCGTCGTCACCCTGGAGAAGAACGGCCTGACCGAGGACGACGTGCTGCTGGCGGTGCTGGAGGCCGGCGCCGAGGACGTCAATGACCTCGGCGACACGTTCGAAATCATCACCGAGCCAACCGACCTCGTTGCGGTGCGCAGCGCGCTGCAGGACGCCGAAATCGACTACGAGTCGGCCGAGGCCAGTTTCCAGCCGTCGGTCAGCGTGCCCGTCGACGTGGACGGCGCCCGCAAGGTGTTCAAGCTGGTAGACGCGCTGGAAGACAGCGACGACGTACAGAACGTCTGGACCAACGTCGACCTGTCCGACGAGGTGCTGGCCGCCCTCGACGAGGAGTAGGCCAAGCGCTTTCACACCGCCCGCCGGCAAATGTTTCTGAGCCGGTAATGGGGTTTGCCCGAACGCCGGACGCCGGGTCGGGATCGCGATACCATCTGGGCCTGCCGACAGTTCGGTTGCCGCGTGATGGCTGGGCTGTAGTTGGCCACGCGGGAGGTATGGATGTCGTTTGTGTTGGCTGCGCCTGAACTGATGGCGTCAGCGGCAACAAACCTGCAGAGCATCGGCTCCGCGGTGAGCGCGGCCAACTCTGCGGCGGCGGCTCCGACCATCAACCTGCTCGCCGCGGCCGAGGATGAGGTGTCGGCGGCCATCGCGGCGCTGTTCGGCACCCACGCGCAGGAGTACCAGGCCCTCAGCTCGCAGGTCAGGACCTTTCACGAGCAATTTGTGCAGTCTTTGAGCACCGCCGCGGGATCGTATGCGGCCACCGAGGTGGCCAACACCTCGCCGCTGGACGCCCTGGCCGTGTTCTCGCCGTGGAAGTTGCTCACCGGGCGCCCGCTGTTCGGCAACGGCGCCGACGGTGTGGACGGCACCGGTGGGGTGGGCGGCGACGGGGGTTGGATCGCCGGCAACGGCGGCAAGGGCGGATCCGGGGCGGACGGCACGCTCGGCCAAGCCGGCCAGGCGGGCGGCGCGGGCGGGGCGGCCGGGCTGCTCGGCAGCGGCGGCAGCGGCGGCGCGGGCGGCGCGGGCAGCGGTTCAGCCGACGGCGGCGTCGGCGGCAAGGGTGGTGCGGGCGGCACGCTCTACGGCAATGGCGGGGCCGGCGGAGCCGGGGGCGGCGGTACCGCTGCCGGTGCCGGTGGCATGGGCGGCGCCGGGGGCGCGGCCGGGATGATGGGCGACGGCGGTAAGGGCGGTGTCGGCGGCGCCGGCGTCGACGGGACCGCGGGCACCGACAACTCCACCGGCGTGGGCGGCAACGGCACCAACGGTGGACTCGGCGGGAATGGCGGCGCCGGCGGGGCCGGCGGCTCCGTGTCCGGCAACGGCGGGGCCGGTGGGGCCGGGGGAGTCGGTGGCACGGGCGGGTCCGGCGGCACCGGCGCCAGCGGTGCCGCCGCAACGGCGGCCGGCGGGAACGGCGACAACGGCAGCAACGGTGGAGTCGGCGGCAACGGCGGCCAGGGCGGCGCCGGCGGCGTCGGTGGCACGGCGGCCAACGGAACCGCGGGCGCCGCGGGCGCGGGCGGTGCCGGCGGCGCGGGTGGCACCGGCGGTATCGCGGGTAGCGGCGGCGCCGGGCACGCGGGCGATGCGAGCGTCGTCAACGGCGGCAACGGCGGCACCGGCGGCGACGCCGGCGCGGGCGGTGCGGGCGGTGCCGGCGGCGCGGCGGGTGCCCCGGGCGGCACCCCCGGCGCCACGGGTGTGGCCGGCGCCGCGCCGACCACCGGCGGCAACGGTGGCGCCGGTGGCAAGGGATTCGATGCCAGCGCCGCGTCCGGCGGCGTCGCCGGCGACGGCGGCGTCGGCGGTGACGCAGGGACGGTCGGTAACGGCGGCAAGGGCGGGCAGGGCGGCGCCGGCATGGCCGGCGGCAACGGCAATGCCGGCGTCGGCGCCGGCGCGTCCGGCGTCGACGGCACCGACGGCACCAACGGCGGCAACGGCGGTAACGGCGGCAAGGGCGGATCCCTCTCCGGCCACGGCGGCGACGGCGGCAGCGGCGGCGTCGGCGGCACCGGCGGCAACGGCGGCGCGGGCCAGAACGGCCAAAGCCAAACCCTCACCAACGCCGACGGCGGAACCGGCGGTAGCGGCGGCAATGGTGGCTCGGGTGGCACCGGCGGCAAGGGCGGGACCGGCGGTACCGCGCTGCACGGCGCCTCCGGCGTCGACGGCGACGGCGGCAAGGGCGGCGACGGCGGCACGGGCGGAACCCCCGGCGACGGGGGCAAGGGCGGCGCCGGCCAGGAGGGCGCCGACGTCGAGACGACCCGGGGCGGGGCGGGCGGGCAGGGCGGCAACCCCGGCACCGGCGGGGCCGGCGGTGGCGGCGGCCTGGCCGGCGGTAGCCACGGCACCAACGGCCTGCGCGGCACAACGGGCACCCAGCCCACCAGCGGCGGCAACGGCGGCGACGGCGGCCGGGGTGCGGACGCCCTGGCCACGGGCGACCGCGCCGGCACGGGGGGCGTGGGCGGCAACGGCGGGCGCGTCGGCAACGGCGGGCACGGCGGCGACGGCGGCAACGGCCTGGACGGCGTCGACGGCGCCGCGGCCACCGACGCCGGGCACAACGGCATCGACGGCACCGACGGCACCCCCGGCGGCGCCGGCGGCGCGGGCGGATCCGGCGGCAGCACCTCGGGCAACGGCGGAAACGGCGGCCAGGGCGGCAAGGGCGGCGACGGCGGCAGCGGCGGCGACGGTAAAGCCGGCGTCGCCGGCACCAATGCGGGCGAGTCAGGCCAGAACGGCGGCAGCGGCGGCAAGGGCGGGGGCGGCGGCACCGGCGGTACGGGTGGGTCCGGTGGTTCGGCGGCTCACGGCACCCAGGGCGTGGCCGGCGATGGTGGGGCCGGCGGCAAGGGCGGCGACGGCGGGGCCGCCAGCGACGGCGGAAGGGGCGCCGACGGCGACACCAACGGCATCACCACTGCCGGCAGCGGCGGCAACGGCGGCAACGTCGGCAGCGGCGGGACGGGCGGCGCCGGCGGCATCAAGGGCTTCACCGGCAGCGGCGGGACCGACGGCGCTCGCGGCGCCAACGGCGTCACCCTGACCAGCGGCGGCAACGGCGGTGACGGCGGCACCGGCGCGGCCTCCGTCAGCGTCGGCACCGTCGGCGGCAACGGCGGCAACGGCGGCAACGGCGGCAACGTCGGCAACGGCGGCAACGGCGGCGACGGCGGCCAGGGCGCCAAGGGTGCGGACGGCATCGCCGCGACCGCCCCCGGCGCCAAGGGCGGCGACGCCTTCACCGGCGGCGTGGGCGGCAACGGCGGCGACGGCGGCCGGGGTGGCATCACCTCCGGCAACGGCGGCAAGGGCGGGGCCGGTGGCACCGGCGGCACGGGCGGCACCGGCGGGGCCGGCGGCAACGGTTCGGACGGCATCGGCTTCGGCGCGAACGGCAACCCGGGCGGCCTCGGCGGCGCGGGTGGCACCGGCGGCGGGGGCGGCAAAGGCGGCACCGGCGGCGGCTTCACGACCGGCCACGGCACCGCGGGCGCGGTCGGCGATGGCGGCACCGGCGGCACGGGCGGCACCGCCGGGGCCGGCGGCAACGGCGGCGACGGTGCCGCCGCCCTCAGCGGCAGCACCAACCCTGTCGGCGGCGCCGGCGGCAAGGGCGGCGACCCCGGCACCCGCGGAACGGGCGGTGCGGGTGGTTTGTCCGGTGACAACCACACCCATGGCGCCCAAGGGGCGACCGGGGCCCTGCCGAGCACCGGCGGCAACGGCGGCGACGGCGGTAACGGCGGCAACGCGAGCGGCACCAACGGTGCCACCGGCGGGGTCGGCGGCAAAGGCGGCGACGCCGGCGCGGTCGGTGACGGCGGCAACGGCGGCAAGGGCGGCAACGGCGCGCAGGGCGCCGTCGGCGGGAACGGCACGGGCCAGGGCGGCACCGGCAACCAAGGCAACATCGGCGGCACCGGAGGCGCCGGCGGCGCGGGCGGGGCCGGCGGGTCCTCGTCCGGCGACGGCGGCAACGGCGGCGTCGGTGGCACCGGTGGCCAGGGCGGAACCGGCGGAAACGGCACGCGGGGCGCTGACGGCGGCGCCTCGGGCGCCAACGGCCAGACGGGGGGCAGCGGGGGTAAGGGCGGCGTCGGCGGCACGGGCGGCCAGGGCGGAGCGGCCGGTGTGGCGGCGCACGGCTCGAACGGTGACTCGGGCAACGGCGGCAATGGCGGCAAGGGCGGCATTGGTGGCGTGGGGGCCGGCGGCGGAAACGGCGCCGACGGCGACACGGGCGTGGTGGCTCAGGACGGCGGCCGGGGCGGCGACGCCGGCAACTCGGGCCTGGGCGGCGACGGCGGCGCCAAGGGTGTGGCGGGCGCCGGCACCGGCGGCATCGACGGCAGCGTGGGGGCCACCGGTGACAGGCCTCTGACCGGCGGAAACGGCGGCAGGGGCGGTAACGGCGGCAACGCGACCGGCACCGCCGCCACCGGCGGCAAGGGCGGCGACGGCGGTAACGGCGGGACCGTCGGCGCCGGCGGCGCCGGCGGCACGGGCGGCTCCGGCGGGCAGGGCGCCCAGGGCTCGTCGGGCGGCATCCCGCCGGCACCCGGGGCGAACGGCGGCACGGGCTACATCGGCGGCACGGGCGGCGACGGCGGCAAGGGCGGCAACGGCGGCACCCAGAGCGGCGCCGGCGGCGCCGGCGGCACCGGTGGCACCGGTGGCAACGGCGGCTTCGGCGGGGCCGGTGTCGGCGGGACCGGCTCCATCGACGGAACTGACGGCCAAAACGGCGGCAACGGCGGGGACGGCGGCAAGGGCGGCAGTGGCGGCCACGGCGGCAACGGCGGCACCTCGGTGGTGCCGCTGAGCGACGGCGCCGGCGGGGCCGGCGGCAAGGGCGGAACCGGCGGCGTTGCGGGTACCGGCGGCAACGGCGGCGCGGGCGGCAACGGCACCGAAACGTTGGCGGCCGGCGACGGCGGCGACGGCGGCCACGGCGGCGACCCGGGCGCCGGCGGTAACGGCGGACTCGGCGGTACGGGCTCGTCGACCGGCAGCACCGGCGCCCAGGGCAGCGATGGTGGCCCAGGCGGCAACGGCGGTACCGGCGGCAACGGCGGACCGGGCGGCAACGGGACCGTGGCAGGCCAGTCCGGTGGCAACGGCGGCGACGGCGGTCACGGCGGCAACGTCAACGGCTACGGCAACGGCGGCAAAGGCGGCGCCGGCGGCAACGGCATGGCCGGCACCAACGGCGACAACGGCGACGTCGGCACGCCGGGCGGCGTCGGGGTGGCGGCCGGCGACGGCGGCGACGGTGTCGACGGCATCAGCGGCGGTTCCGGCGGCAATGGCGGCAAGGGCGGCAACGGCGGCGTCCTGGGCGGCGACGCCGGGAGCGGCGGCAACGGCGGCACCGGCACGAACGGCGGCAACGGCGGCGACGGCGGTGGCGGTGGCGTCGGGGGTACATCGTTGGGCCCCAACGGCACCGATGGCGGCAACGGGGGCAAGGGCGGCAACGGTGGCGACGCGGGCGCCGGCGGCAACGGCGGCAACGGCGGGGCCGCCGGAACGGCGGGCCCGGGTGGCGCCGCCGGCGTCGTGGGCCAGGGCGGCAGCGCCGGGAACGCCGGCACCGCCGGCAACGGCGCCGCCGGCGGTGACGGGGGCGCCGGTACCCACGCCGGGTCGAACCCGACCGTCGTTCCCGGCAAGGGCGGCGACGGCGGCGACGGCGGCAACGGTGGCGCGGGCGCATCCGGCGGCACCGCCGGATCCGGCGCCGGCAGCCCGACGAGCGGCACCAGCAGCGTCGCCGGCAACGGCGCACACGGCGGTGACGGCGGAAACGGCGGCGACGCCGACAGCTCCACGCACCCCAACTCGGGCAATGGCGGCGACGGCGGCGACGGCGGGTCAGGGCTGCACGGCGCGAACGGCGGCAAGGGTGGCGACGCCGGCGACATCGTCGTCGGCACGGGTGGGACGCCCGGCCAAGGCGGTAACGGTGGCGACGGCGGCGACGGCAGCATCATCACCGGTTCGGGCGGGACCGGCGGTGTCGGCGGGACCGGTGGTACCGGCGGCAGCACCGTCGATATCGGCGCCAACGGCGGCCAGGGCGGAAAGGGCGGCAACGGCGGCTCGGCCGTCACCGGCGGCGCCGGCGGCACGGGTGGCATGGGCGGCAACGGCGGCGGGGCCGACGGTTCGGTTCCGACACCCGCCGGCACCGGCGGAACCGGCGGCGACGGCGGCATGGGCGGCAACAGCACGGTCGGGCTCGGTGCCACCGGCGGCCAGGGCGGCCAGGGCGGCACCGGCGGCCCCGGAGACGGCAGCGAAAACGGCGGCACCGGCGGGACGGGCGGCCACGGCGGCAAGGGCGGCGACGGGCCGAATTTGCTCCCCCTCCCGGGCGATGGCGGCTTCGGCAACGGCGGTAACCCGCCGTCGGGAACCACGCCCGGCACCGGCGGCGCCGGCGGTATCGGCGGCAGCGGCGGCGGCTAGACGGGCGCCTAGTCGTACCCGCGGCGCATGTCGTCGACGATGCGCGGGTGCTCCAGCGTCGAGGGCGCCATCGGGCGCGGCCGGACGTCGTCGGAAAACACGGTCGCGGCATCCAGCACCCGCTGGTCGAGGTAGCGCAGCGGCGGGGCGGCGCCGGGCAGCGTGGGCGTCGGGGCGATGCCGCCGCGGCGGGCCAGCGAGAACCCCCAGTCACCGAACGTCGGCACGTGCACGTGGTACGGCGTGACGGCATATCCGGCCGACTGGACGGTCGAGATGGTGCGCCAGTACGCCGTCGGCGTCGAGAACGGGCTGCCCGCCTGGACCACCATCAGCCCGTCGGGCGTCAGCGCGTGGGCGATCAGCGCGTAGAACTCGGTCGAGTACAGCCGGCCCAGCACCGGCGTGTCGGGATCGGGCAGGTCGACGATCACCGCGTCGAACCCACCGGGCGGCCGCAGGTCGGGATGGGGGACCCGCAGCCAGCCCATCGCATCGTCGATGACCACGCGCACCCGCGGATTGTCCAGCGCGCCCGCGTTGGCGTCGCGCAGGGTGGTGCGCGCGATCTCGATGACGGCGGGGTCGAGCTCCACCTGCACGATCCGCTCGACGCCGGGCTGGCGCAGCAGTTCGCGGGCGGCCAGGCCGTCGCCGCCGCCGAGCACCAGCACCGACCGGGCGCCGTTACGCAGCGCCGGGTAGACCAGGCTTTCGGTGTAGCGGTACTCGTCGCGGGTGGAGAACTGCAGGCCCCCGTCCAGGTAGAGCCGGGTGTCGTTGCCGCGTCGGGTCACCACGATCTCCTGGTAGGGCGTGTGCCGGTAGGCGACGATCGGGTCGGCGTAGAGCCGCTGGCGGCTGGTCGTCTCGATGCCCTCGGCGGCCGCCAGCAGCGCGAGCAGCAGCCCGAGCGCGGCGGTCAGCGCGCACAGCGCCGTCGCCAGCTGCCGCGCGCGGACGGTGCGGCGCAGCAGGAACACGGCCACCGTCCCGGCCGCCACCAGGTTGACGACGCCGGTGACCGCCGCGCCACGGATCATGCCCAGCTGTGGCAGCAGCAGAAACGGCCAGGACAGGCCGCCGACCAGCGCGCCCAGGTAGTCGGCGGCGGTGAGGTCGGCCAGCGTGCGGCCGGTGTCGGCGGGCGCGTCCTTGCCCGGGGGCCGCGCCGTTTGCAGCAGCGTCATCAGCAGCGGCACCTCGGCGCCGACCAGGCCGCCGATCAGCGCCGTGCTGATCGCCAACACCCACGTGGACGCGTCCAGGAACGCGAACGCCACGTACAGCGCCGTCGCGGACAGACCCCCGACGATGCCGAGCAGCACCTCCACGCCGATGAACATGATCGCCGCGCGCCCCAGCAGCGGCTTGACCAGCAGCGCACCGGCACCCAGCGCAGCAATGTAGCCGGCCACGATCAGCGAGGTCGCGACGATGCCGCCGCCGTTGAGGCTCGCCGACAAGGTGAGCAGCGCGAGTTCGTAGACGATGCCGCAGGCCGCGCACGCCGCGACCGCCGCCAGCAGCACCACCCGCCACCACCGGGACGGCTGCTCGGTCACTTGGTTCCGCCCGGACCCCCGGGCCGGCCGCCCGACCCGCCCGACGGCGACCCCGGCGTGAACCCGGGGCCCAGGAACACGTACGCGCCATGGCTGTAGCCGGCGCTCAGGCTTTCGACGCGGATGCTGCACGGGTAGGCGCCGTCCGGGCCGACGATCACGATCTTGTTGGCGTAACGCAGGTAGTGGGTGTCGCCGTTGTTCGCACGCGTCTCGGGGGCCAGGTAACGGACCAGCGTGCTGGCGACCTGCGCGGGCGATCCGGTGCAGACGTAGCGGGTGGCGTTCGCGTCGCGGGCGTATTCGTGGTAGTGCGACGCGATGTAGGTGCCGATGTTGCGCTGCGACAACACAATTCCGAAGACCAGCGACACGGTGGCGGCGACGGCCAGGCCTGCGGCGATCAGCAGCAGGCGATTGCGGCTCATGGCTGCCATCGGCTGGCGGTACGGACGACGGTGCCGCCGGCCGGGCTTGGGTAGAGATGCCAGGTCTGCCAGCGCCAACCGGCGCCGTCGGGCTCGGCGGCCAGCGCGGTCAGGGCGGCCTCGTCGCCGGGGAAAACGCCGCCGAGCCAACCGGTTTCGGCCGCGCAGCGTTGGCGCAGGTCGGCGGCCAGTCGGCGGAACGTCGGCTCGTCGTGCATGTCGGTGCCGGACCGCAGGGTGTAGCCGGGGGCGCCGGTCTGTTCGGGCAGGCTGCCGTCGCTGCCGGTGCACGAAACCTGTTCGGAGAACAGGGGTTCCGGCTGGCCGATCACCACCACATGCGACGCGCCGAGGACCCCGAGCAGCAGGGCGCGGCCGCCGTCGGGATGATCCAGTCGGTGGCTGGCCAACGGCCGCGGCGCGGGGGCGTTGAGCGCGAGGCTGAGCCTGTCCCCGCGTACGTCCGCCGGAGCCACGGCGAGCTGATGGAGCGGCACCGGCGGCCCCTATCCCGCGGGCGGGGGTGCGGGGTACACGGTGAGCTCGCCGGTCAGCACCGACCTGCCCGTGGATACCTCCCACGGCATGCCGGGTGCCCAGCGCTCGAAGGACAGCAGGGCGGTCTCGTCGGCGTTGGCGTAATCCACGAAGTCCATCTCACCGCCGGCCGGCAGGCCCGTCGTGCCTTCGGTGGTGTAGCCGGCGCGACCGTGCTCGATCTCGCGGAACGTCACGCCGTCGACCACGTGCTCGCCGCCGGGCTGCAGCGTGGACAGGTCCTTGCGGGTGACCCACATTGCCAGCTCGAGCCGCCCGTCGTCGTCCTCGACGCTCAGCCACAGGGGCTGGTCGCCGCCCTCGATTAGGTGCTCCCACCACACGAACGGGCCCTGGCGGTAGGTGACCGACCCGCGCACCACGTAGTCGATGCCGCCGTGGCTGACGATCGCACCGGGCCCGAGTTGCCGCGGCCCGAATTGCGGAGCGAAAAGCGAGGCATTGAACGCCAGCGGGTCCTGGTGGGGGCCGGCCTTGGGCGTCTTGGGCTTTTTGAGAGCGTAGATCAGAACCAGAATCGATACGATGAACAGCGCCACCGCGATCACGATCAGCTGTGGTCCCACTCAATGCCCTCTCGTCGTGGGCATAACGTAACAGCAGCGATCGGTGGCGTGTCCCTACCCAGAGTTGTCGGTCCCGGCGGCTAGGCTCTCGAACAGTTGTTCGTACTAGTTGGGGAGCATGCGATGCGCGTGATGGGCGTCGATCCCGGGCTGACGCGGTGCGGGTTGTCCGTCGTCGAAAGCGGCCGCGGGCGCCATGTCGTCGCGCTGGATGTCGACGTGGTGCGCACGCCGTCGGACGTGCCGCTGGCCAAGCGGCTGCTGGCCATCAGCGACGCCGTCGAACACTGGCTGGATACGCACTGTCCCGACGTGCTGGCCGTCGAGCGGGTGTTTTCGCAGCACAACGTGTCGACGGTGATGGGCACCGCGCAGGCCGGCGGCGTGATCGCCCTGGCGGCGGCCAAGCGCGGCATCGACGTGCACTTCCACACGCCCAGCGAGGTCAAGGCCGCGGTCACCGGCAACGGCTCGGCCGACAAGGCGCAGGTCACCGCGATGGTCACCAAAATCCTTGCGCTGCAGGCCAAGCCGACGCCGGCCGACGCGGCGGACGCGCTGGCCCTGGCCATCTGCCACTGCTGGCGGGCGCCGATGCTGGCCCGGATGGCCGAGGCCGAGGCGCTGGCCGCGCGCCAGCGGCACGCCTACCTGACCAAGCTGAAGGCCGCCCGATGATCGCCTCGGTGCGCGGCGAGGTGCTCGAGGTGGCGCTCGACCATGTGGTGATCGAGGCCGGCGGCGTGGGCTACCGGGTGAATGCGACGCCGTCGACGCTGGCGACGCTGCGGCAGGGGACCGAGGCGCGGCTGGTCACGGCGATGATCGTGCGGGAGGACTCGCAGACGCTGTACGGGTTCGGCGACCGCGAGACCCGCGACCTGTTCCTGACGCTGCTGTCCGTCACCGGCGTCGGCCCCCGGCTCGCCATGGCGACGCTGGCGGTGCACGACGTGACGGCACTGCGGCAGGCGCTGGGCGACGGCGACGTCGCCGCGCTGACCCGGGTGCCCGGCATCGGCAAGCGCGGCGCCGAGCGCATGGTGGTGGAGTTGCGCGACAAGGTCGGGGTGGTGACGGGCGGGGCGGCGCCGCTGGTCAACGGCAATGCCGTGCGCAGCCCGGTGGTGGAAGCCCTGGTCGGGCTGGGTTTTGCGGCCAAACAGGCCGAGGAGGCCACCGACAAGGTGCTGGCGTCGGATCATGACGCCTCGACGTCGAGCGCGCTGCGCGCAGCCCTGTCAATGCTGGGCAAGTCGCGATGATGGACCCCGACGAGCGCGAGGTCAGCCCGGCGCTGACCGTCGGCGAGGGCGACATCGACGGCAGCCTGCGGCCCCGCTCGCTGCGGGAGTTCATCGGCCAGCCGCGCGTGCGCGAACAGCTGCAGCTGGTCATCGAGGGCGCCAAGAACCGCGGCGGCACACCGGATCACATCCTGCTGTCCGGTCCGCCGGGGCTGGGCAAGACGTCGCTGGCGATGATCATCGCCGCCGAGCTGGGCTCGTCGTTGCGGGTGACGTCGGGGCCCGCGCTCGAGCGCGCCGGGGACCTGGCCGCGATGCTGTCCAACCTCGTCGAGCACGACGTGCTGTTCATCGACGAGATCCACCGCATCGCCCGGCCCGCCGAGGAGATGCTCTACCTCGCGATGGAGGACTTCCGCGTCGACGTCGTCGTCGGCAAGGGGCCCGGCGCCACGTCGATTCCGCTCGAGGTCGCGCCGTTCACGCTGGTCGGCGCCACCACCCGGTCCGGCGCTTTGACGGGCCCGCTGCGCGACCGGTTCGGGTTCACCGCGCACATGGACTTCTACGAGCCCGCCGAACTGGAGCGGGTGCTGGCCCGCTCCGCCGGAATCCTGGGCATCGAGCTGGGTGCGGAGGCCGGCGCGGAGATCGCGCGGCGCTCCCGCGGGACGCCGCGGATCGCCAACCGGCTACTGCGCCGGGTCCGCGACTACGCCGAGGTGCGCGCCGACGGCGTGATCACCCGCGATGTCGCCAAGTCCGCGCTGGCCGTTTACGACGTCGACGAGCTGGGCCTGGACCGGCTTGACCGGGCCGTCTTGTCGGCGTTGACGCGGAGCTTCGGCGGCGGGCCCGTCGGGGTGTCGACGCTGGCGGTGGCGGTCGGGGAGGAGGCCGCGACCGTCGAGGAGGTGTGCGAGCCGTTCCTGGTGCGGGCCGGCATGGTCGCCCGCACTCCTCGTGGAAGGGTGGCCACCGCGCAGGCATGGAAGCACCTCGGCATGATCCCGCCGGCCGGGGTGATGGGGCCCGGCCAGCCAGGGCTGTTCGATTAGGCGGTATGGGGGCAAGGCAATCGGCGCGGCGGCAGTGAGCGGTTAATGCGTCAGCGAGGGGCTCGGTCGGTCGCGGCTTCCGACGAGTAGCGACGCGGGTCGGGCGCCGCGAGCGTGACGGCATTGCGATTTCCGAGGCGGAATTTCGCAGCCCCGTTACGCTCGTCGACAATGCGGTCAGCGTCTGGCGATCGCGCGACTGGGAGGCAGCATGCTCATCGCAGGATTGATATTCGCCGGACTCGCCGCGGTCCTGCACGTGTACATCTGGACGATGGAGTCGCTGACATGGACGTCGCCGCGCACCCGCGCGACATTCGGCACCACGCCCGAGGAAGCCGAGACCACCAAGCTGCTCGCGCTCAACCAGGGCTATTACAACCTGTTCCTGGCGATCGTCACCGGAATCGGCGTCGCCGCGGTTGCCACGGGGCACAAGGCCGTCGGTGCCGCGCTGATTTTCGCGGGCGTCGGGTCCATGGCTTTGGCGGCGGTAGTGCTGGTGATCTCCGCGCGGGACAAGGCGCGGTCCGCACTGATTCAGGGCCTGTTTCCGGTGATAGCGATCGTGCTAGTGGTACTCGGCCTGGTGTCGTAACGCTCTTCACCGATTACGCGGGCACCCCGCCCAGCAATTCAATCAGCCTGTCGATAATCAACGTGGCCACGAGAAATGGGGCCGCGACGGGAAGCAGCAATATCGGCGCAAGAATAAAGAGGGTCAGGAGCCTGAATAGCCCGCTCGTATCCACCGGCGCCAGCCCTTGAAAGAGTAATGCGACCGCGGCAAAGAAAGGGGCCTCGACGACGTTCGCGACCGCTTTCACGCCCCTGTTCAGCGCCTGCAACAACGAGACGATGGCGTCCTCGGCGCTGGCATAAGCACTCGCGCTGGCTTTCACGTTGTGGACAAATTGCTCCGGAAATTCCGACGCCTTCTGGGCCAGCGCCTGAAATTCGTGGGCGTGTTGCGAAAAGAGGCGCGCGATAGTGGCCGACACCTCGTCGGCCGCGGCGGGCAGCACCGCGAGGGTCAGTGGGGCCGCGGCCCGGTGGGCCTCGTCCAGCGTCGAACTGATGGCCGCCAAATCCGTCGCCGTCGCCGTCATGGCGTCCGGCGTGGCTATCACATTGGACATGTAACGAAGCGTCGCCAAGGACCGTAGGGCCGGGCTCAGTAGTCGTCCACTGCTTTTGCTGAAACTCTAGCCCCAATAGCCTCACTAAACACACTGGTCACACAGGCCAGACTGCGGGTTATTCGCCACAGGGTCCGGGTATCCAAGCCTGGTATCCGATCGAGGAGATGTCATGAAACACGCTGAAAGCAATCACCCGGGCCGGCTACGCATGCCGCGGTCCCGCGGCGCGGTAACCGGACTGATCCTGGTGCTGCTGGGTGCCTGGGGCGCGCTGATCCCGTTCGTCGGCCCGTACTTCAACTTCGCCTACCGGCCAGACCAGGCCTGGGCGTGGACCGCCGCGCGCGGCTGGCTGGAAGTGCTGCCCGGCACTGTCGCGGTGGCGGGCGGGGTGCTGCTGATCATCTCCGCGAACCGCGCGGGCGCGATGCTCGGCGGCTGGCTGGCGACGCTGGCGGGCGCCTGGTTCATCGTCGGCTCCGCCTTCGCGCCGATGCTGCACTTGGGCTCCGTCGGCGACCCCGTCGCCTACACCGAGCAGAAGCGCGCGGTGCTCGAGGTCGCGTACTTCTCTGGCCTTGGCGCGCTGATCGTCTTCCTCGGCGGGGCCGTGCTGGCGCGGGTAGCCGTGCGCTTGGCCCGCGACGTACGCCCGGTCGATGCCGTCGAGCCCGCCGCCGCGCCGGCCGGCGAGCCGTACTACTCGGGCCTGGAAGAGCCCGCGCGTGACGTGCAGACCGATGCGATCACCCGCCCGCGGGTGGAGACCGAGCCCCCACACGCTGGAAAGCCGAAGCGGATCTTCCGCCGTCACCACGAGACGGCGGCGGTTCGGTAACCCCGCGGTACCCCCGGCGAGCAGACGTAAAAGCCCGTATTTCGAGCCCGAAATAGGGGCTTTTACGTCTGCTCGGCGGGGGAACGCTAGCCTGACCGCGTGGATATCAACGGAGCTAGTGCAATCGTCACGGGCGCTGCCTCGGGCATCGGTGCTGCCACCGCCCGAAAGCTGGCCGAAAAGGGTGCCAGGGTCGTCATCGCCGACCTGCAGGCCGAGCGCGGACAGGAACTCGCGCACGAGATCGGCGGTGTGTTCGTCACCGTCGACGTGACCAAGACCGAACAGATCGAAGACGCCGTCAACACCGCCGTCGACCTCGGGCCGTTGCGCGCCCTGGTCAATTCCGCCGGCATCGGCTGGGCCCAGCGCACGATCGGCAAGGACGGCGAGTTCTCGTCGGCGCACAACCTGGACGCGTACAAGAAGGTGTTGGCGATCAACCTCGTCGGCACGTTCGACTGCATTCGGCTTGCGGCGACGGCGATGAGCCGGCTCGACCCGACCGAAACCGGGGAGCGTGGCGCGATCGTCAACCTGACCAGCGTCGCGGCGTTCGACGGTCAGATCGGTCAGGCCGCGTACTCGTCGTCCAAGGGTGGTGTGGTCGGCATGACGCTGCCGGTGGCCCGCGACCTCGCCGCCGTCGGCGTGCGGGTGAACACCGTCGCGCCGGGGCTGATCGACACGCCGATCTACGGGGAAGGGGAGGCGTCCGAAGCCTTCAAGGCCAAGCTCGGTGAGTCGGTGCTGTTCCCGCACCGCCTCGGCAAGCCCGAGGAGTTGGCGTCGATGGTCATCGAGTTGCTCACCAACTCGTACATGAACGCCGAGGTCGTCCGGGTCGACGGCGGCATCCGGATGCCACCCAAG
Organism: Mycobacterium sp. NGS68; assembly: GCF_059812195.1. Lineage (NCBI taxonomy): Bacteria > Bacillati > Actinomycetota > Actinomycetes > Mycobacteriales > Mycobacteriaceae > Mycobacterium > Mycobacterium sp. NGS68. The sequence continues at coordinate 30,182 of NZ_JCALCE010000044.1, forward strand.
TAACCCGGCGAAGAGACGTAAGAGCCCCCATTTCGCGCCCGAAATGGGGGCTCTTACGCAGGCAAGTCAGCCGGACTGGCCGTCGCTGCCCTCGCCGTTGGCCTCGGCGTTGACGGCGTAGCCACCTTGGCCGCCCTGGGCGGGAGTGCCGGAGCCGCCCCCGCCGGAGCCGCCGTTATTTTGATCGCTCCCGTCGTTGGGGCCGAGTCCGCCGCCACCGCCGTTGACGCCATCCGTGCCCGGATTACCGGCGAAGGCCTTGGGACCGGAGATGGTAGTCGTCGTCGCGATTCCGCCACCTCCGCCCCCGCCGCCGACGCCCGGCCCGCCTGCGCCGCTGACGGACCCGGCGCCGCCGTCACCGCCTGTGGCTGTTGCGGTCGACACCGAGGCGCCACCGCCGGCGCCGCCGTCGCCAGCGGTGCCGCCGGGGCCGCCAGCGGCACCTCCGCCTCCGCCTCCGCCGCCAGCACCGGCGCCTTTTGTACTAGAGGGGGTTCCGCTGGTGGCGCCGCCGGCGCCGCCACCTCCGCCGCCACCTCCGGTGCCGCCGACTGTGCCCAAGGCGTCGCCGCCGCCACCGCCTGTACCGCCGGAGCCCCCACTGGCGGTGGCTCCGGAGTTGGTGCTGGCGGATGTCCCTCCGGTACCGCCGCTGCCGCCAGTGCCACCTCGGCCACCGGCGGCGGTGCCCCCGCCGCCGTCACCGCCGTTGCCGCCGAGGCCGCCGCCGCCACCTCCGCCGCCGAATCCGAGGCTGTAGTTGGGGTTCAGGGTGTTCTGGCCGCCGGCACCGCCGTCGCCGCCGTTACCTCCGTTACCGCCTTGGCCGGCGACGATGCTCCCGGCACCTGCGGCCCCACCGGCCCCGCCGACGCCGCCGTTGCCGCCTTGGCCGCCGGTCGCGCTCGTGGTGCCGAGGGTGTTCAAGCTGGTGTTGGTGCCGCCTACTCCGCCACCCCCGCCGGAGCCGCCGGTGCCGCCCTGGCCGCCGGCGCCGCCGCCGACGCCGTCGATGCCGGCGCCGCCCGCGCCGCCTTTTCCGCCGGCCCCGCCGGTCCCGCCCTGGCCGCCCGCGGTGGGTGTGTTCGAGGAGGCGCCGGCCGTCCCGGTGGCACCGCCTCCGCCGGTGCCGCCCTGGCCTCCGGCGCCACCGGCGCCGATGCTGCCGTCGGTGCCGCCCGCGGTGCCCTTTCCGGCCAAGCCGGCGGTTCCGCCGGTGCCGCCGTCGCCGCCGGCCGCTCCCGCCCCGCCGTTGCCTCCGGTGTTGTCGCCCCCATGTCCGCCGACGCCGCCGGTGCCGCCGACGCCGCCGTTGCCGCCGTTGCCGCCGCCGGAGCCACCGATGCCGGCGCCGCCGTCTCCGCCCTGGCCGCCGCCGCCGGCCTGGCCACCCGGATGGCCGATGGTGGGCGCGGTGCCGGAGTCGCCATCGGTGCCGGTTGCGCCGCCTCCGCCGGTGCCCCCTTGGCCTCCGGTGCCGCCGACGCCGATGCCGCCTCCGGTGCCGCCGTCTACGCCTTGGCCCGCGGCGCCGGCGGTGCCTCCGGTGCCGCCTTTGCCGCCGTCGGCGCCGGCGACGGCGCTTGTGCCTGAACCGCCCGTTCCGCCGACGCCGCCGCTTCCGCCGCTGCCGCCTCGGCCACCGGTGCCGCCGCCTTGGTGGTTGATGCCGGCGCCGCCGTCGCCGCCTTGGCCGCCGTCACCGCCCTGGCCGCCCTGCAGGCCCGCGGTGGGCGCGGTGTTGGACGTGCCGTTGGCGCCGGTGGCGCCGGTCGCGCCGGTGCCGCCGGTGCCGCCGAGCCCGCCCGCCCCGCCGGTGCCGATGCTGCCGGCGACCCCGCCGTCTGCAGCGACGCCCGCCGCCCCTGCGGTGCCGCCGGTGCCGCCCTTGCCGCCGTCGGCGCCGTCGCCGCCACCGGTATTGGAACCGCCCAGTCCGCCGGTCCCACCGCTTCCGCCGACGCCGCCTCTGCCGCCGTTCCCGCCGCCTTGGTCGTCGATGCCGGCTCCGCCGTCGCCACCTTGGCCGCCGGCGCCGCCCTGGCCGCCCTGATGGCCGGCGGTGGGCGCGGTGTTCGAGGTGCCGCTGGCGCCGGTTGCGCCGCCACCGCCGGTGCCGCCGAGCCCACCGGTGCCACCGGCGCCGTTGCTGCCGGCGTCTCCGCCGTCTACGCCTTGGCCCGCGGCGCCGGCGGTGCCGCCGGTGCCACCTTTGCCGCCGTCGGCGCCGTTGCCGCCGAGGAGGCCGGTGTTGGTGCCGCCCAGGCCGCCGGTGCCCCCGGTTCCGCCGACGCCGCCTTTGCCCCCGGCGCCGCCGCCTTGGTTGTTGATGCCGGCGCCCCCGTCGCCACCCACGCCGCCGGCACCGCCCTGACCGCCCTGGTGGCCCTGCTCGGGTGTGGCGCCGGCCGCGCCGTTGGTGCCGGTCCCGCCGCTACCGCCGGTGCCGCCGAGTCCGCCGACCCCGCCGGTGCCGATGTCGCCGGCGCTTCCGCCGTCTACGCCTTGGCCCGCCGCGCCGGCGGTGCCGCCGGTGCCGCCTTTGCCGCCCTCGGCGCCGCTGCCTGCGATGGTGTCGGTGCTCGTACCGCCGTGGCCGCCGGTGCCCCCGGTTCCGCCGACGCCGCCCTTACCACCGGCGCCGCCGCCGGAGCCTCCGATGCCGGCGCCCCCGTCGCCACCCACGCCGCCGGCACCGCCCTGACCGCCTTGGTGGCCGGCGGTGGGCGTGAGGCCGGAGGCGCCGTCGATGCCGGTCCCGCCGCCACCGCCGGTGCCGCCGGTGCCGCCGGCCCCGCCCGTACCGTTGCTGCCGTCGGCACCGCCGTCGGTGCCGTGGCCTGGCGCACCCGCTGCACCGCCCGTACCGCCCTTGCCGCCGTCGGCGCCGGCGCCGCCGGTGTTGGTGTTGGCGCCGCCCTGGCCGCCCGTACCGCCGACCCCGCCGGTGCCGCCGCTGCCACCCGCGCCGCCGCCATGGCCGCCGACGCCGGCCCCGCCGTCACCGCCGTTACCGCCGGCCCCGCCCTGACTACCGACGTCGCCGGCAACGGGTACGGCGCCGCTCTGGCCCGTCAGACCGACGCCGCCGGCACCGCCCGTCCCTCCGCCGCCGCCGGCCCCGCCGGTCCCGGACAGCGAGAACAACTGCCTGTTGGCCCCGCCGGTCCCGCCGTCGCCGCCGGCTCCGCCGGCCTGACCGGTCAGCGCGTCGGCAGCCGCGCCGCTCCCGCCGGAGCCGCCGATACCGCCATTGCCGCCGCCGATCAGGCCGTTGGCGCCGCCCGCGCCGCCGTTGCCGCCTCTGCCGCCCGCGACGGTGGCGTTCCCGCCGGCACCCCCGGCCCCGCCGGCGCCCCACAGGCCCGCCGACCCGCCGGCCCCGCCGGCCTGCCCGGCCGCACCCGACCCGCCGTTGCCGCCGTTGCCCAACAGCCAGCCGCCGTCGCCACCGGCCAGCCCGCTGCCGTCGGCCCTATTGGCGCCGTTGCCGACCAGCGGCCGACCCGTCAGGTCCTTGATCGGGGAAAACACCGCCAGGTCAGCCAACGCTTGCAGTGGCGTGGTGTTGGCCGCCTCGACGCGCGCGTACGTGTGCCCACCCGCCAGCAACGCCTGCACAAACCCGGTGTGGAATAGCGCGGTTCGTGCGCTCAACGCCTGAAAGTCATGCGCGTAGCCGGCGAACAACCGCGTGACAGCCGCCGACACCTCGTCGGCGGCAAGTGGGGTGATCGCCGTCGTCGACGGCGCCGCCGTCGCGGACGCCGCTCGAAGCGCGTCACCGATCCCGCTCAAATCCCCGGCCGCTGCGGCCAACAATTCCGGTGCTGCGATCACATACGACGACATCTTGGCCTCCCGACCTCCTGACGACCCAGATGAAAATCAGCGTCAGAGACGGTACCGGCCCCGCGGGGCGGCTATTGCGAAATCACCCAAACACAGGAAGTTTCATGCCCAGCACACGCAAGCGCCCCCATTCCGCGCCGGCGGAAATGGGGGCATCTGCCTCTGCTCGCGAACGTCAGAGCAGGCCGAGCAACCTCAGGTCGCTGACGTACTTGGCGATGATCGCCGGGGTGATGTGCGGAATATCCTTGTCCGGGCCGATTTTCGCGTCCTGCACCGCCGCGCGGAACCGGTCGGTGGGGGCGATCGACCCGCACACCGGCGCCGACGGCTTCTGATAGTTGTGCAGCAACGGCAGCAGCGACGCCTGCCGCTGGGCATCCGGCAGCGCCCGCAGCGACGTCTCGAACCGCCGCAGCCACTCGCCGTAGTCGGCGATCCGCTGAATCGCGCACCCCTCGCCGATCAGCCAGTCGACGAACTCGTCCATCCCGATGCCGTCGTCGTACGGGTTCATCACGTGGTACGTCTGGAACCCGTCCCCGTGCCGGGCGCCCAGCGCGGCGATCGCCTCGGCGACGAACTCGACGGGCAGGCCGTCGTAGTGGGCGCGCTGCCGCCCGCCGTCAGCCGAGAGCTCGTAGAACGAGCCCGGCGCGATGCCGGTGGCGACCAGGCTGAGCATGCTGCGGGTGAACATGTCCGGCACGTTGAGCTGACCCGCCCAGGTGGTGTCGGCCAGGATCATGTCGCAGCGGAAGACGGTCACCGGCAGGCCGCACAGGTCGTGGGCCTCGCGCAGCAAAACCTCGCCGGCCCACTTGCTGTTCGCGTAGCCGTTGGCGTATCCGTCGTCGATCGTGCGGGTCGCGCTGACGACGCGGATGTCGCCGTCCTCGTCGAACTGCGCCGGCGGGATCCCGCCGCCGACCGCGATCGTCGAGGTGTAGGTGAACGGCTTCTGCCTACCGGTGAGTGCGAGGCGGACCAGCTCCGCGGTGCCCAGCACGTTGGGGCCGAACAGCTGGTTGTACGGCAGCACGTGGTTGACCAGGGCCGCGGGGTCGACGATCACGTCGACGGTCTCGGCGAGGCGCCGCCACGTCTGCGGGTCCAGGCCGAGGTCGGCCTCGCCCTTGTCGCCGGCGAGCACCTCGAGGTGCCCGGACAGCGCGCGGTAGTGCGTCAGCAGCGTCGGGTCGCCGCTATCGAACGTCTTGTCCAGCCGCGCGCGTGCGTCCTCATCCGATTTGCCGCGGACCAGGCAGATCACCGTGCCGTCGGCCAGGCTCATCCGCTCTAGCCAGTCCAGCGCCAGGTAGCGGCCCAGGAAGCCGGTGGCCCCGGTCAGCAGCACGGTGCGCACCCGCTCGCTGGGGCCGGGCAGCGCGGCGGCGCCGGCCAGGGTGTCGGCGTCGATGAACTTGTCCAGGGTCAGGTCGCTGGCGTGCACCTCGACCACCTCCCGACCTTGCCCCGCTCCGTGAACGGAAGCGAACGTCGGGCGCCGAGAGCCGCCCCGCTCGCCCTCGATGTAGGCCGCGAGCGCCGCCAGGTCATTGGCCGGGCTGACGATGACGCCTACCGGCACGTCGACGTCGAAGACCTCGCGCAGGAGGTCGGCGAACGACAGCGCCGACAGCGAGTCGCCGCCCAGGTCGGTGAAGTGCGCGTCGGGACGGGCGTCAACGCTCAACATGGCACCGGCCGCGCGCTGGAGCGTCGGCAGCACCGGCGCGTCGGGTCCGCTGCTGCGCAGGGCCCGCAGCTCGTCGGCCTGGCCGGCGGCCAGGTCGGCGTAGAGCTGTTCCAGCCGGTCGCCGTAGTGGGCCTTCAGCTGCGGTCGGGCCAGCTTGCGAACGCCGGTGAGCAGGCCGTTCTCCAGGCTGAACGGCGTGGTCTCGATCAGGAAGTCGCGCGGGATCTCATAAGACTGCAGCCCGGCCGCCCGGGCGACATCCTGCAACGACTCGGCGATCGCAGACTTCGACGCGTTCGCGTCGGTCGGCACCACAGTCGGCACCACAACGGCCAATAGGTAGGGGCGGGCGCTGTTGCCGTAGACGTAGATCTGACGGACCAGTGGGCTGTCGCCGAACACCGCTTCCAGCTTGGACACGGTGACGAACTCGCCCTGTGACAGCTTGAGCACGTTGTTGCGGCGGTCCAGGTAGACGAGCGTCTCGGGGCCGACCTCGGCCATCACATCTCCGGTGCGGTAGAAGCCGTCCTCGTCGAACACGCTCGCGGTGATATCCGGCCGCTTGTAGTAACCGGGGAACAGGCTGCGCGTCTTGACCAGGAGCTCACCCCGCGGGTGTGGCCGGTCGGTGTGGAAGTAGCCCAGCTCGGGCACGTCGACGAGCTTGTAGTCGATCACCGCGGGTCGCTTGATGCGGTCGTCGATCAGTATGCTGCCGGCCTCGGTGGAGCCGTAACCGTCGACCAGATGGAGCCCCAGCAGCGATTCGACCCAGGCTTTCCTCTCGTCGGAGATCGGCGCCGAGCCCGTCAGCGCCCCGACGAACCTGTCGCCCAGCAGCTCGCGGCGCAGTTCGGCCGTCACCGTGTCGGGGTCTTCCGACGAGCGACGGTCCAGCTCGCTCTGGAAACGCTCGAACAGCATGTCCCAGACGCGCGGCACGAAGTTCAGCTCGGTGGGCCGCACCAGCGCGAGGTCCTCCAACAGCGTCGAAAGATCGCTCTTGGCCACGAAGTACGCAGTGCCGCCGCTGCACAGCGTCCCGAACAGCACCTGACGGCCCATGACGTGGCTCATCGGCATGAAGTTCAGCGTGAGCGAGGGGTGCCCGCCGGCTCCGAACCAGGAGCTGGACTGCCGCCAGAAGTTGACGAGCCTGCTCGCCGGGTACATGGCGCCCTTGGGGGCGCCGGTGCTGCCGGAGGTGTAGATCAACAGGGCCAGTGCGTCGTCGTCGGCTTCGGCGGTCCCGACGGCGGGCCGGCCCTGGCCGCGTTCGAGCGCGTCGGCGAGGGTTTCGACGACGACGGCGGTGTCGGCCAGGCGCTGGCGGGCGCCTTCGAGGGCGTCGCGGTGCGCGTCGACCTCGGGGTGGTAGTCGAACGCAAGAAGTCTTTGGACCGGGCCGGCCGCGTGACCGCTGAGCACCAGCTCGACGGCGGTGGCGAAGTGGTCGATGCTCGCGGCGATCAGCGCCGGCTCGGTCTCGGTGACGACGGGCCGCAGCTGCGCGACCGTCGCGCTGGTCTGCAGCGGCACGGATACCGCGCCTCCCAGGGCCAGTGCGATGTCGATGGTGGTGTAGTCGACGCTGCTGAAACCCAGCACGCCGACGCGGTCGCCGGGTTGGACGGCGTCGGCCAGCGCGCTGGCGAACGCGTTTGCGCGGTCCCATAACTCGCGGTAGGTGATGGTCTCGAAGGCGGGCCGCAGCTGCTCGACGGTGCGGCCGGTCTCGGCGTCGGTGACGAACGAGACGGCGCGCTGGCCCAGCGCCGGCCGGTCGGCGTAGCCCGCCATGACGGTCCGGATGATCTGCCGTAGCCCGATGCCAGGCTGCTCGATTTTCTTGGTGACCGCCTCGCTGGGCTTGGCTGCGGCGAACTGGGCGTCAGTGGCGTAAAGGTTCTCGATGCGGCTGTTCGACATGGCAGTTCCTCTGTTTGGTGGCTGGGAGAGGCGGGTGGGCCGCGACGACGGCGACAAATAGAACGTTAGCAAAAGTAACTATCTAGGGCTGTGACGAGTGCCACCGCAGCGGTGTGAGTTGCGTAACGCGCGGTCACTCGAACCCGCGGGGCGCGCGGGGAAGACGCGGGGATTGACTCTGCGCTCACGGCGTACTTGTGCGAGTGGGGCGCGCCCTCACCGCAGAATCAAAGCCGGCACCGCAGGCTCGGTGCCGCGCCGCGGGGGGTCAGCCGGTTTCGCCGGCCCCGCCACGAACGCCGTTGATGAACAGGTAGGCGTCGCCGCCGTCGCCGCCTGCGCCGCCGCCGCCTCCGCCGGCACCACCGTTCTGGCCGCCGAATCCGCCCAAGGGCCCGGCGCCGCCGTCGCCGCCGGCATTGCCGTTGGCGCCCGGGCCCCCAGGGATCCCGACGAGGCCGCCATTGTTGACCACCCGTCCGCCGCCGCCACCGCCGCCGCCGACGCCGGCGAGGCTGCCCGCTCCGCTGCCGCCGCCACCGCCGATGCCGTTCGTGTTTCCCAGGGAGGCGCTGCCGCCTGCGCCGCCGCTTCCGGCGGCGCCACCGGGGCCGCCGGCGGCCCCGCCTCCGCCGCCACCACCACCGAAGGCGCCTGCCCCGGCAGCGGCGCCTGCGCCGCCACCGCCGCCGCCGCCCCCGTTGCCGCCTACCCCGGGGACAGCGGCCGCGACGCCGCCGCCGCCGCGACCGCCGGCGCCTCCGAAGGCGCCCGCCCCGGTGCCGGTGGCGCCACCACTGACCGCCGTCCCGCCGTTGCCGCCGTTGCCGCCGGTCCCGCCGGAGCCGCCGGCGGCGGTGCCCCCGCCGCTGTTGCCGCCGTCGCCGCCCGCGCCGCCTCCGCCGCCGCCGCCGGAGAACCCGAGTTCAGAAGCCGTTCCGCGGATGTTCTGGGCTCCGTAGCCGCCGTTGCCGCCGTCGCCGCCCTTGCCGCCTTGGCCGCCTTGGCTGCCTCCTGCGCCGGCCGCTCCGCCGGCGCCGCCCTTCCCGCCCGTCCCGCCCTGACCGCCGGTCGCGCTGACGCCGCCGGCGGCCAAGCCGGTGTATTCGCCGCCGGTGCCGCCGTCACCACCCGTCCCGCCGACGCCGGCCTGGCCGCCGGCACCGCCGCCGGACCCGTCGATGCCGGCACCGCCGGTGCCGCCGGTGCCCCCGGTGCCGCCGGTGCCGCCCTTACCGCCGTTGGTGGGGTCGCTCCCGGACGAACCGCCCACGCCGGTGCCGCCTTTGCCGCCGTTGCCGCCGAGGCCGCCGGTGCCACCGCTTCCGATGCCGCCGTTGGTGCCGCCGTTGACGCCGAGACCCGCTGCGCCCGCGGTGCCGCCGGTGCCGCCCTGGCCGCCGGCCGCTCCCGCGCCGCCGGTGCTTCCGGTGTTGTCGCCGCCGTTGCTGCCGGTGCCGCCGCCTCCACCTACGCCGCCGTTGCCGCCGTTGCCGCCGCCGGACCCGCCGACGCCGGCGCCACCGTCGCCGCCTTGGCCGCCGGCACCACCCTGGCCGCCCTGGTTACCGGCGAGGGGCGCGGTCCCGGAGGCCCCGTTGTTGGTGTTGTTGCCGCCGGTCCCGCCGTTGCCGCCGTTGCCGCCTTTGCCGCCGGTGCCGATGGTGCCGCTGGCACCGCCGTCGGTGCCGCTGCCCGCCGCTCCGGCGGTGCCGCCGGTGCCGCCCTTGCCGCCGTCACCGC